>CANJPN010000110.1 GCA_947475855.1 Bradyrhizobiaceae bacterium | reverse complement strand
GCGCCGCTACATGAGCCTGGAAACGATGGCCGGCTTCTGCGATGATGCCACCGTCAGGCCGCCGGCAATCCCGGCCGCCTGACAATCCGAGCCGCGGCGCTCCGGATCATGCCTGTGGGCTTACACCACGTGTTGGGGCACTACCCCCGTTGAGTCCGAAAGCATGAACCGTCGATGATCACAGCAGCTCAAATGCGGGCCGCGCGCGCCCTCCTCGGCATCGACCAGCAGAAGTTGGCCGATCTGGCAGACGTTTCCCTGCCGACCATCCAGAGGATGGAGGCCAGTAGCGGCAATGTGCGCGGGGTTGTCGAAACGCTGATGAAGGTGGTGGGCGCGTTCGACAGAGCGGGTGTCGAGATGATCGGCGAGGACGCTGCGAGTATAGGAAGCGGACGCGGTGTGCGCTTCAAGAAGGCCGGTCCAGCGTCGAAAGAAGTTGGGCCAAGAGACCCAGTTGGGCGCAAGAAGAATTGAAGCTTGAAACGCGCCGGAACCAGAAGCCTGCGACGCCGACCGCCGACGAACTGCCGACGATCACGCCGCTCCTTTTCTTTGAAGGTGACGGACACCGATGGATGCGTCAGGACCTGCCTCACGGCAACACCAAGAACCGACGTTCTCGGAGCTGTTTACGCCAAAGCTCGTGACGATCTTGCGGGACGGATATCGGACCAGTGATTTCCGGGCCGACGCCATTTCAGGGCTCACCGTCGCCATCGTTGCTCTGCCGCTCTCGATGGCGATCGCCATCGGATCCGGCCTTTCACCTGACAAGGGGCTCTATACCGCCATCGTCGGCGGCTTTCTGATCTCGGCCCTGGGTGGAAGCCGGTTCCAGATCGGCGGCCCCGCCGGCGCCTTCATCGTGCTGATCGCCTCGATCGTCGAGCGACAAGGTTATGACGGACTGGTGCTCGCCACGATCATGGCCGGCGTCATGATGATTGCTGTCGGGCTCCTGCGCCTTGGAACTTACATCAAGTACATTCCAATTCCGGTCACGGTCGGATTCACAGCCGGAATCGCCGTGATCATTTTCGCAAGTCAAGTAAAGGAGCTGCTCGGTCTCGATATCGTCAACGAGCCAGCCGCCTTGCTGGCGAAAGTCATGGCGATCTGGGATAGCATCTACTCGATAAAACCCCTTACCGTCGGCCTTTCCCTGCTCTCCCTTGGCATAATCCTTGGTCTTCGACGGCTCAGACCCAAGTGGCCGGGCCTCTTGATTGCGGTCGCCGTGACAGCCGCGCTGACGGCAATGCTGCACCTGGACGTCGCGACTGTAGGATCCCGGTTCGGCGGTATACCGAGCACGCTTCCTGCACCGATGTTGCCCGCTTTCAGTCTCGCGAAGATGCGAGCAGTGCTTCCTGATGCAATCGCGATCGCACTCCTCGGAGCAATCGAATCACTCCTATCCGCTGTGGTTGCCGATGGCATGTCCGGGCGGAAACATCGCTCCAACTGCGAGTTGGTCGCCCAAGGGGTGGCCAACACTGCATCGGTGATATTCGGCGGCATGTGCGTCACTGGAACGATTGCGCGAACAGCGACCAACGTCCGCGCGGGTGCGCGCGGCCCGGTCTCGGGCATGCTCCATGCTCTCTACATTCTGATCTTCATGCTCATAGCGGCTCCACTTGCCGCCTACATACCACTCGCATGTCTCGGGGCGGTTCTAGCTGTGATCGCTTGGAATATGGCTGAGAAGCAGGAGTTTGTAGGATTGCTGCGTTCGTCATGGGGGGATGCCACTGTTCTCATGGCGACATTTCTTCTGACGATCTTTGAAGATCTGATCATCGCCATCGGCGTCGGTGTGACGCTCGGAGCATTCCTGTTCTTGCATCGTATGGCCGAAGCCATTGAAATCGAGGGAGGCGGCCACCTTGTTGCGGACGATGTAGCTGATACCGTTGGAACCTCGCGAACCCCATACGACCCCACAACCCTGAACCGCAATGCCATCGTCTACAGGATATCAGGTCCGTACTTTTTTGGCGCAACAGCAACTGTCAGCTCCGTGCTCGACCGCATCGGAGAGCATCCCAAGGTCTTCGTTCTGGATTTTTCGGATGTGCCACTCGTCGACACCACGGCCGCGAAGGCACTTGAGACCTTCCTGCACAAGCTACAGAAATCTGGCACGCGCGTTTACTTCTCCGGCACACGGAAGTCCGTTCGTCGCACCCTGCTGATCGCCGGCCTCAGACGGCCGCTGGTCCACTATGCGGCCACTGCCGACGAAGCGATCGCCAACTGGCGAACCGCATCTGCGCCGAAGAATGGCGGGCTCTAGTGTTCCGGCTCCGACATTTGCTTCCCACTGCAGCTTGGTAGCGAGCAAATTTCGGAGCCAATCGGAACACTAGGAACATACTGAGACTAGTGTAGCTTTTGCATCTGACATTTGGTTCCGGGGTCAACTGCGGGCGGGTACCAAATGTCAGAAGCGCTTCACTAGATGCGATTTGGCCGCGTTTGTCCGCCATGGTGACGACGCCATGATATGGTGATTGGGAAGAGCTGCGGGCTGATCGATCCAGAGAACGCACGACGCGACGTATAGCGTAACGGGGCAATCGAAACGTTGATGCCATTGTTCAGGCGAAAGCAGCGGTTGAACCTCGCCTTGCAAGGGGGCGGCGCGCATGGCGCGTTCACGTGGGGCGTGCTCGACCGATTGCTTCAGGACGAAGCATTGGAGTTCGGCTGGGTCAGCGGTACCAGCGCTGGGGCGGTGAATGCCGTGGCAATGGCCTCTGGCCTCGCCGTTGGCGGCCAAGATCAGAAAGGGCGCGAGGCCGGCCGCAAAGAAGCTCGCGAAACGCTACGCCGTGTGTGGGAAGCAGTCGAAAGCGCAGGTGTCTCCGATCTCGTCCGCATGAACCCGTTCCTCTGGGGCCTGACCAAGACGAGCTTCTCCTCTATGGGCGGCATGCTCTCGCCCTACGATTTCAACCCGATGGGATTCGACCCCTTCCGCAAGTTGCTCGAAGCCAACATCGACTTCGCGAAACTCCGCATCGACACCGGCAGCGGCGTCGAGTTGCTGATCGCAGCGACCGATGTCGGCACCGGCCGCGCTCGCCTCTTTCGCCGTGCGGAAATGTCGGTCGAGGCCGTGCTCGCCTCCGCCTGCCTGCCCCAGATCCACCATGCCGTGGAAATCGAGGGCCGCGCTTATTGGGACGGCGGCTTCTCCGCCAACCCGGATGTCGTAACGCTCGCGGTGGAAAGCCCTGTCGAAGATACGCTCATCGTGCAACTCAACGCGCTCGACCGGCCGGCGAGCCCGCGCACCGCCCGCGATATCGCAGCCCAGGTGAACAACATCACCTTCAACCAGCCGCTGCTGAAGGACATCGACATGATCGTCGCGGCCCAGCAGGAGATCGGGCGCGGCGGCTGGTTCCGCCCCCGCACAGGCCGCCTCGCCCGCCTCGGCCGTCACCGCTTTCACATCATTGATGCAGGCCGGCACACAGCGAGCCTCGGCGCGGATTCCAAGGCGACGCCCGAACGCAACATGCTCGCGCAGTTGTTCCGCGCCGGCCGGACCGAAGCGCACCGCTGGCTCGAACGCAACCGCGCCGCCGTCGGCTATCATCAGACCGCCGATCTCGCCCAGCGCTACCTCGCGCGCAGCGACCGCTCGCGCCTCGGCCAAACCGCAGCCGACCCTCAGCCGGCACCCGACGACGACACCCCTTTGCCCGCCGGCAACAATATCTGACGGACGCTTGCGCCATCCGCGAGCCGGTCGAAGCCTTCGTTGATGTCGTCGAGCCCGATCCGCTCGCTCATCAATTTGTCGACCGGCAGCAGCCCCTGCTGGTAGAGCGCGATGAACCGCGGAATGTCCCTTTCCGGCACGCAACTGCCGACATAGCTGCCTTTCAGCGTCCGTTCCTCTGCGACGAGATTGGTCACCGGAATGGGCACCGTGTGCGTCGGATGTGGCAAGCTCGCCGTGACTGTCATGCCGCCACGTCGCGTGATCTTGTAGGCAAGCTCCAGCGCCTTGGCGGAGCCCGCCATCTCGAATCCGAAATCGACGCCGCCGCCGGTCACATCCTTCACCGCCTCGACCGCATCGACACCGGCCTTCACCTCCACCGCGTGGGTCGCCCCGCACGTCATCGCCAGATCGAGCTTGGTCCGCAACATATCGACCGCCACGATCTGCCGGCATCCCGCGAGCTTTGCCGCCATCACGGCCATCAGCCCGACGCCGCCGAGCCCAACCACGGCAACCGAAGATCCCGCCGGTACCTTCGCGGTGTTGATGACAGCGCCCGCCCCCGTCACGACGGCGCAACCGAACAGCGCCGCTTCTTCGTAAGGCAGCGTGCGATCCACCTTGATCACCGAGCGCCGAGATACGACCGCATACTCTGCATAAGCTGACACTCCGATGTGATGGAAAACGGTCTGCCCCTTGCGCGTGAGCCGCATACCGCCGGACAAAAGAGTTCCGGCCCCGTTCGCCTTCGCACCGGGCTCGCACAACGCCGGCCGGCCTTCGGCACATGGCAGGCAATGCCCGCAGCTCGGCATGAACACCAGCACGACGTGATCGCCGGCCTTGATGTCGCTCACACCCTTGCCGGCTTCCATCACTTCTGCCGCAGCCTCGTGCCCAAGCACCATCGGCATCTGGCGAGGACGGTCGCCGTTGATGGTGGAAAGATCCGAGTGGCACAGCCCCGCCGCATGGATCTTGAGGAGCAGTTCGCCCTCCCCCGGCGGATCGAGATCGACATCGCCGATCACCATCGGCCGCGACGTCGCATACGGACGCGGACGCTGCATCTCTTCCAGCACGGCTGCACGTATTTTCATTCTGCCAAGCTCCTTCGTAGGTCGGGTCAAGCCCTGCGCGACCCGACATTCCACGGCAAGGATCGAAGAGTCTGGTCGCTCAACGCCATGCGCTGCTTGACCCGACCTACGCCCCTACCGCAACCCACGCTTCGATAACACCACACCGGGCGGAGCAGGTATGCCCACAGGCACGAAGAAGTCCGGGGCAAGCTCCATCGACTTGTCCACGCGATAACCCTCGAAATCCGTCACGCCGCCGACCTCGTGCAGGAACGTATCGTCGATCAGGAACCGGCCGGTGAATACCTTCGACGGCTGCGTGAAGATCAAATGCGCCGCATCCGCCAGGATCTCCGGCTTGCGGCTCATCCGCATCACGATGTCCCCGCCGAGCAGGTTGTTGATTGCCGATGTCGCAATCGTCGTCCGCGGCCACAGCGCATTGACCGCGATGCCGTCCTTCCCAAGTTCGTCGGCGAGCCCCAGCACCGCAAGACTCATCCCGTACTTCGCGATCGAATAGGCGACGTTGCCCGAGAACCAGCGCGGGTTCATGTCGAGCGGCGGCGACAGCATCAGCACGTGCGGGTTCGCAGACTTCTTCAGATACGGAAGACATGCTTTCGTTGTCGCCAGCGTGCCCCGCGCATTGATCTGGAACATCAGGTCCGCACGCTTGAGATCGGTTTTCTCCAGCGTCGACAGCGAAATAGCCGACGCGTTGTTCACGCAAACGTCGATCCCACCGAACTTCGCCACCGTCGCTGCGACAGCCGCCTCGATCTGCTCCTCGAAACGAATATCGCATTGGATCGGCAGTGCCTTGCCGCCGGCTTTCTCGATCTCGGCAGCCGCCGAATGGATTGTGCCCGGCAGCTTGGGATTCTCGTCCGCCGTTTTGGCCAGTACCGCAATATTGGCGCCGTCGCGCGCAGCCCTGAGCGCAATGGCGAGCCCGATCCCCCGGCTTGCTCCGGTGATCAGCACCGTCTTCCCCGACAGTGTCGTCATGCTTGCCTCCCGCGTCTGAACGCACAGTGGCAAACACAAGCACGCGCACGCCCGTTTGTCATGCGCCACCGAACGATCGCTCCGGCCTCGAAATCTCGTTCCCGCCCCATAGTTTTCCCCAGCTCAATGCCCCTACAACCGTCACAGCGGTCGCACCGGCATCGGGATATCCGTAAACTCGCAAGTTCTACGGAGGGTCCCAATGTCGGCACCAGCGCGTCGCAAAGCAGCAATCAGCACCGAGGAACAGGCGGCCTATCTCGGCGTAGAGAATTCCGCGCGCGGTTTCCAATGGCGCGAGCGCTTGGCGCCCGGCCAGCGCAACATCGCCCTCGCGATAAGCCAGCGTCACGGCATTCCCGAGCTGCTGGGACGTGTGCTTGCCGCCCGTGGCGTCGGCATCGACGAAGTTCCACTCGTCCTCGAACCAACCATCAAGGCGTTGATGCCGGACCCCAGCGTCCTCCAGGATATGGACGTCGCGGCAGCCCGCCTTGCCGATGCTGTCCAGAAGCACCAGAACGTCGCTGTATTCGGCGACTACGACGTCGACGGCGCCTGTTCGTCGGCGCTGATGGCGCGATGGCTCGGCCATCACGGCATACGCGCCCGCATCTACATTCCAGACCGCATCTTCGAGGGCTATGGTCCCAATCCCGCAGCCATCGAAACGCTGGTCAAGGAAGGGGCCGGCCTCATCGTAACGGTCGATTGCGGCACCACCAGTTTCGAGCCTCTCGCCGTCGCCAGGAAGCTCGGCACCGACGTAATCGTCATCGACCACCACCAAGCCGACGAGAAGCTGCCCGACGTAGCCGCCGTCGTGAACCCCAACCGCCAGGACGATATCTCCGGCCTTGGCCACCTCTGCGCCGCCGGCGTCACGTTCATGACGATCGTCGCGGCGACCCGCGAGCTGCGCCGACGTGGCGCTTACGGCAACGGAGCAGCCGAGCCGCCTTTGCTCTCGATGCTCGACCTCGTCGCGCTCGCAACGGTCTGCGATGTCGTCCCGCTGCAGGGCCTCAATCGCGCCTATGTCACACGTGGCCTCGCAGTCATGCGCCAGCGCGAGAACATCGGCCTGCGCGCGCTGATCGATGCCGCCGGCCTCAACCAGCCGCCGACCACCTACACGCTCGGTTTTGTGCTGGGTCCCCGCATCAACGCCGGTGGCCGCATAGGCGACGCTGCACTTGGCGCGCGCCTCTTGACCTTCGAGGACGAGACGGAAGCGGCTCGGATCGCCGTCCAGCTCGACAAACTCAACCGCGAGCGCAAATCGATAGAGACGGAGATGCTGTCGGCAGCACTCGCCGAAGCCGAAGTGATGGTCGACGCCGACCCGGCATTGCCGCTGCTGATCTTGGGTTCCGACACGTGGCACAAGGGCGTCGTCGGCCTCGTCTCGAGCCGCCTCACCGAGCGCTTCAGACGCCCGAGCTGCGTCATCGCCTGGGAGAAAGACGGCTCCGGCAGCGGCAAGGGCCAAGGCACCGGCTCGCTCCGCTCCATCACCGGCGTCGATATCGGAAAGGCCGTACGCGCCGCGGCGACAGCGGGGCTGCTGGTCAAAGGCGGCGGTCACGCAATGGCCGCCGGCCTCACCGTTGAGAAGTCCCGCCTCGAAGCCGCCCGCGCCTTCCTGATCGAGAACGTTCGAGCAGAAGCGGGTGCCGCCCGCTCCGCCGCCACGCTCGAAATCGACGGCGCCATCACGCCTGCAGGTGTCAACGACAAGCTGATCAACCTGATCGAACAGGCCGGCCCCTACGGCCAAGGCAATCCGCAGCCGCGCTTCGTCTTTCCTGCCCACCGCGTCAAGTTCGCCAAGGTGATGGGAGAAGCCCACGTCCGCGTCACCCTCGAAGCCGGCGACGCCTCCAAGATCGACGGCATCGCGTTCCGTGCGATCGGTCAGCCGCTCGGCGAAACGCTGCTCGGCACTGGCGGCATGCCGATCCACGTCGCCGGTACTCTGCGCCGCGACAGCTGGGGAGGCCGCGAAAAGATCGAGCTGATGATCGACGACGCCGCCGACCCTCGCAAGCAGAGTTGATCACCCTGCGCGGCGGAAAGGCCCGCATGCCCCCCCCCAGAGTTCGTCGGTCACGTCGAGCGCATTCGCTCTCCTCTTCTGCGCCCTAGGCGTGCTATCCGGAGCCTGATCGCAGTGCCTTCCGGAGTCACCCTATGACTATCCACGACTTGCGCACGTTCATCGTCGCTGCCCGGGCGGCCGGCGAAGTCAACGAAATCCACCAATCCGTCAGCCCCGTGCACGAGCTTGGCAACGTCTTGAAGGCCTGCGAGCGCATCGACAAGGCCGCCTACTTTCACAAAGTCGAAGGCTCGGAGTTCCCGGTTGTCGGAGGCCTGTTGAGTTCGCAACGCTGGGTCGGCCGCGCGCTCGAATGTCCATCCGAGGAAGTCGGCGACCGCATGGCGATGGCGACTGAAAGGCCAATCAAACCCGAGCTGCAGAAGAGCGCCGCCGTCAGCCAGGAATGCGTGATCGAGAAACCCGATCTGACGAAGCTGCCGATCCCGACGCACTCCCCGCTCGACGCCGGCGCGTTCATCACCGCAGGTGTCGTCATCTCGCGCGACCACGAGACCGGCCAGCACAACCTGTCTTACAACCGCATGCAGATCTACGGTCCAGACCGGTCAGGCATCAGCATGAACATCTGGCGCCACATGAAGGCGTTCTACGACAGGGGCGAGAAGACCGGCCGCAACCTTCCGTTCTGCGTCGCGATCGGCCCGGATCCCACCCTGATGATCGCCGCTGCCTGCCGTTATGATGGCGATGAATACGAGATCGCGGGCGCTCTGCGCGGCGCCCCGATCCCGGTCGTTCGAGCACAAACCTGCGACGTGATGGTCCCCGCCTTCGCCGAGTTCATCATCGAGGGCGAGGTCATCGCAGGAGAGCGCCACCTCGAAGGGCCGATGGCCGAATTCACCGGCCACTATTCCGCGCGCGATGAGAAGCACGTCGCCCGCATCACGCGCATCACCCACCGCAAACAACCGATCTTCCAGACCATGAATGGCGGCGGATACGAGCACGTCTACATCGGCAACACGATCACACGCGAACCGCTGCTCGCGCGCTTCATCCGCCACATGACCAAGAAGCTTCGAGCAGTACATCTACCGCCGTATGCAGCCGGCTTCACCGCCATCATCAGCCTCGACGATCCAGCCCCAGGCGAAGTCCGCAATGTCGCCATCGCCGCCATGGCCGCCCACGTCAACATCAAGTCCGTGATCGTCGTCGGCAAGGACGTCGACATCTATGATCCAGCAGACGTGATGTGGGCACTCAGCACTCGCGTCCGCTGGCACGAGGACCTGCTGCCCATCCCCGGCGCACACGGCAACGAGCTCGATCCGACCTCCGACGAGCACGGCGTCCAGTGCAAAGTGATCATCGACGCGACACTGCCTGCGGCTTCGACCAAGAGCCCGATCAAGGTCGCCTACCCGCCCATCGATCTGGCGCGCTATATCAAATAGAAGTAGTGGAAACCAATTCCCCACGTTCGAGGCAGGTTCGATGAGCGAAATCAAGATCGCGGTAATGGGCGCGGCCGGCCGGATGGGACGCGAGCTTGTCCGCACCATAGCAGCGACAGAAGGCTGCAGGATCGCAGGCGGAACAGAGCCCGCAGGCTCCAAGGCAGCAGGCATGGACATCGGCACCCTCGCAGGCCTCGGCGAGATCGGAATCAAGGTCTCGACTGACCCGCTCGAAGTGATCGCCAGTTGCGACGCCATTCTCGACTTCACCGTCCCCGCGGCAACCGTCGAATTCGCCGGCCTCGCGGCCAATGCACGCATCGTCCACGTGATCGGCACGACGGGCCTCGAAGAACGCCACGAAGCAGCCATCGCCGCCGCAGCCCGCCATGCGACCATCATCAAATCCGGCAATATGAGCCTCGGCGTGAACCTCCTCGTTGCACTGACCCGCCGGGTCGCAGCCGCCCTCGATGCCGACTTCGACATCGAGGTCATGGAAATGCATCATCGCCACAAGGTCGACGCCCCCTCGGGCACCGCGCTGATGCTGGGTGAAGCAGCCGCCATTGGCCGCAAGGTCGAGCTGAAGGACAAGCGCGTCAGCACACGCGACGGCCAGACAGGCGCCCGCCGGCGCGGCGACATCGGCTTCGCCACGCTGCGCGGCGGCAACGTCGTCGGCGAACACACCGTCATCTTTGCCGCCGATGGCGAGCGCATCGAGCTGTCCCACAAGGCAACCGATCGCGGCATCTTCGCCCGAGGCGCGGTCAAGGCCGCCCAATGGGGCCGCGGCAAAGGCCCCGGCATCTTCTCGATGTCGGATGTGCTAGGGATTTGAGCCGTAGGGCGGAATAGCGAAGCGTATTCCGCCGTTTCTCGATCAGTTGGTGGAACACGCTTCGCTGTTCCACCCTACGAGTCCACCCATGACCGTCCCGTTCCGCGTCATCGACACCGGCGTCCGCGAAGGCCGCCTGCAGATCGCGTTCGATGAGGCCCTGATCGAACTGCACAAGGCCGGCCGCGTACCCGATACGGTCCGCTTCCTCCGGTTCCCGCCCACCGCGCTCGTGGGCCGCCACCAAGCAGTCAGCCACGAGTTGCGCCTCGACCATCTTCGCGAAAAGCAGATCGGCATCGTCCGCCGCATTACCGGCGGCGGAGCCATCTACCTCGATCCCGCACAGGTCGGGTGGGAACTCATCCTATCGCGCAAGCGCCTACCAATGCCGACACTCGGCGACTACACCCGCGCCATCTGCGAGGCCATAGCCGATGGACTTTCGACGGCCTTCGGCATCGACGCCCGCTTCCGCCCCCGCAACGACATCGAGGTCGATGGCCGAAAACTCTCTGGCACCGGCGGCTTCTTCGATGGCGACACACTGATCTACCAAGGCACCGTCCTCGTCGATGTCGATCCCGCCGCGATGATGGCTTGTCTCAACGTGCCGCGCGCCAAGCTCGAAAAGCGAGACCTGGACAAAGCCGAAAGCCGCATCGTTACGTTGAAATCTCTGCTCGGCAGAACGCCCGATACCGCCGAAGTCCACGCGGCACTGTTGGCAGGTCTGGGCCGCAAGCTGGGCCTGACATTCGAGCTCGCGAGACCTTTCGACGAAGAAGAAGCACTCGCCCACCGCTACTACGACAGCGAAATCGGCACGGACGAGTTCGTCTACTCGATCGACGATCCGCGCGGATCTGGCGTGTTCGAAGCTTCCCGCACTTCGCCTGGAGGCACTGTCTCCGCCTTCGTCCGCCTGGAAGGATCGGGCGCCGCGCGACGCATCCGCGAGGCACTGCTGACCGGTGATTTCTTCGTCACACCACCGCGCATCATCTACGACCTCGAAGCCTCCTTGCGTGGTGTTCTCATCACCGAAGCAGGCCCTGCTGTCGACAGCTTCTTCGCAACCCGAAAACCTGATCTGCTCACCATAGCACCGGATGATTTCCGCGCTGTCGTCGAATCCTCGATCGCCGCAGGCGGAGCCACGATAAAATGAAGCACGTCTCCGTCATCCAGCACACGCAGTCCGAATGGCTCGGCGCGATCGAAGACCACCTCGAAGGCCGCGGCATCCGCTTCAGCTATTTCCGCCCATTCACGACCGGCGGTGGCCTCCCCAACGTCATGACAGTAGGCGATGGACTGATCCTGCTCGGTGGGGGACCGTGGGGGGCAGCCAGTCCGGACTACCTCTTGCCGACCTTGGACGCCGAGGTGCGGCTGACCCGCGCCTGCCTGATGATGGGCAAGCCCGTGATTGGAATCGGTCTCGGCAGCCAGATCCTGGCGATCGCGGCAGATGGGACCGCGGAGCCGGCTCCGTTTCAACTGCGGATCTCACCGGCAACCCTGATCGTCCCCGATGCTTTGGGCGGCTTCTTGCCGGGGCATTTCCAGAGCATCGTCTACATGCGCGACCGGGCAAGGCCGCCCAGCTACGCGAAAATCCTCGCAATTGATGTGGTCGACGAGCCTGCGTTGTTCCAGATAGGTTCCAACGCATTCGGCTTCGCCGGCCATCCCGGTGTGCGTCCGGCGATGATCGAGGACCTCGTAATGGAATTCGACGAGGCTCCGCCCGGCGTGGGCGATCTGCTTGCCCATGTCCGCGCCCAAGCCCGCGCGGTGGAGGACGCTCTCGTGCCGCTGATGACCGGCCTCGTGAAGTCCTGCGGCTGGATGGAGACTTAAAAGACAAACCAATTCAATCACGCACCACTTAAATTCAAAGATGCGAATATTCGCTTGTAATCCACACATGGCGCGACTAGCTTGGCACGAGGTAAAATGTTGTGCAGCGGACTGCTCCGTGAGCAAGTGGTTTCAAGCCACTTACTTCGTGCATGACGCTATCGCTGGGAGGCAGCATGGCCAAGAAGCTCTTGATCGTGATGGCGAATACCGACCCTCGCAATGGCGAGGAACTTGGTGCGCCGATCTTCCAGGCCTCAGTCGCCGCCGCCATGGACTACGACGTCGAGGTCATCTGCACCGCGACATCAGGCAGCCTGATGAAGAAGGGCGTCGCAGAGAAGTTGACGGTGAAGCCGGGCAGCCCGAAGTCGGTTTACGATTTCATCAAGGATGCGCACGAGGCGGGCGTTAAGTTCTACTGCTGCTCGCCCAACCTCGATCTGTTCAACATGACCAAAGACGACCTCATTCCAGAGTGCTCGGGCGTCGTCGGCGGCGCATATATGATCGAGGAGATCATGGAAGGCGATTGCAAGGTTCTGACTTACTGAAGAGGCGTCCAACCTTCCGGGTCAGATACCTGCACGTCCCCCGGTAGCCCGCCTACGATGCGAGAAAATTCGAAGTTCGCGGAACGGTATCTGACCCGGAGGGTCCGATGCCACGGAGAGCGAAATGGCCGACGGACACACCACAACGCGCGTCCAGGACTTCATCGGCGATCCCGTGAGCGACAAGCCACAGGTTCCCCGCGCGAAGCTCGAGCAGATATTCCAGGACATCCAGGATGACCTGCGCTTCGATCACGAGCTGAACGGCTGCCTCAACTGCGGCATATGCACGGCCACCTGTCCCGCCGCGCACTATTACGACTTCTCCCCCCGCGAGATCGTGCAGCTCCTTTGGACCGAGAATCTCGAAGGCATCTACGATGCCATGCAGGAAAAGATCTGGTCCTGCGCCCAGTGCTATACGTGCGCCGCGCGCTGCCCGTTCAAGAACTCGCCCGGCGGTCTCGTCATGCTGATGCGCGAAGTCGCGATCAAGCATCAGATGCAGAGCGCGAAGGACGTGCTGCGGCCGTTCTCGCGCGTGATGCTGAAGCTGGTTTCTACCGGCAATCAGCTCGCCCCCGATATGATCAATCCCAGCCATTTCGCTGACTGGGGTCCGAACATTTCAAAGGTCGATGCGCCGCTGAAGTTGCTGCGCAAGGCTATTCCGATGGCGACACTGAACACCACGGAGACCGCCTGGGAGGTCAACCTGAAAACGTCCGTCGAACTCTACACGATCTGGGAGATGACTGGCGTTCTCGATCAACTCGAAGGTATCGACCAGAACCTTTTCGATGTCATCACCGACATCATGGATGAAAAGCGCGAGGACTGGAAAGATTTCCTCGACGAGCAAAAGGACGAGGACGATTGAAACGTAGGGAGGATCAGCGACCACCGTGTCCTCTTCCGACAATGCAACAGGTGATCGGCCGATTGCGCAACGACGACCACAACCGCTCCACGGAGTGAACCGGGATGGCAAAAGTAAAATACAAGTCCCCGAAAGGTTACGGCGATGCAACCGCCTACCTGCGCGTGGACAACGCCGCTGCCGCCATCGCCTTCTATGCGTCGGCGTTCGACGCCAAGGAAAAATATCGTCTCGTCATGGGCGATCGAATAGGCCACGCCGAGCTCGATTTTGGCTCGACCCGTGTCATGCTATCGGACGAGTTCCCTGAGATGAAGATTGTAGGCCCCAAGAAACTTGGTGGCGTGTCGAGCTTGTTGTGCCTCCATGTCACCGACGCCGATGCCGTCTACGAGCGCGCCATCGGCGCCGGCGCCACGGCCAAGCGACCGCTTACTGACGAATTCTATGGCTACCGCACAGGCCAGATCGAAGATCCCTTCGGCCATGTCTGGATGATCCAG
>CANJPN010000109.1 GCA_947475855.1 Bradyrhizobiaceae bacterium | reverse complement strand
CCTCGACATCGATTCTCCCGAAGCGTTGAGGCGCGTGAAGCGGCGCTACGCTCGAGAGGCCCGCTTCCGTGCCTATGGCCTGGTTGCGCTTGGCATCACTGCGGCCTTTCTAGTGGTCCTCTTCACGGATATTTTGCGAAATGGCATCCCCGCCTTCTGGCAGCACAGCCTCGTGCTCGATGTGCCGGTTCAGGCTGATCTGGTCGATCCGCAGGGCAAGAAGGACGTCGCCGCTATCCGTGGCGCGGACTACTTTCCACTGATGCGCGACGCGCTCAATGCGGCTATCCCCGGAATTGAGGGACGGCAGGCGCAACGCCAGCTCAACCAGCTCTTGAGCACAGGCGCTCCCGACGCTCTGCGCGATCGTCTCGTCGCTGATCCCGCGCTCGTCGGACAGACCGTGAGGTCGCGGCTGCTGCTCTCGGATGACGCAGACCTTTATCTGAAGGGTATCGGTACCAAGATCTCGACGATTGCTGCGCGAGGCACGGCAACGCCCAGCGGCACAAGCGGCGAGATAACGGTTCTGACGTCCTCTAACGACTTCCAACAGCAGCTCGTCACGATCAAGAATTCATTGGTCCTGCGCGCTCGCGATCTTCGCGCCGAGGCCGACCGGCTGGAGCGTACGGGTGAGGCCAAACAGGACCACCGGGTGAAAGAGTTGCGCGCGGAAGCTGTCGGACTACAGGCGCGCGCTGACCAGTCGCGTGGTGAAGAGGTTCTCAACGATAGTCTTCCAAGCACACTCGTCGCTATCAATGGCGGTTTGGTGAAGGTCACCAAGCTGGGTGATAGCTCTATTACGGGCGATGTGCTCATTCCCTTGAAGACGCAGAATGAGGCTCGCCCGGATCAATGGCGCATCGTCGCCTACGAGACGCCTGCCGCGAACCGCAAGATCACCGACCAGGAAGTCGCTTATCTCGAGCGGCTCAAGGCGGACGGCAAGGTCGAGCGGCACTTCAACTGGTTGTTTTTCACGGCCGGCGACAGTCGCGAGCCTGAGCTCGCGGGCATCCGCGGTGCCATCGTAGGCACGGCTCTGACCCTGTTCGTCACGCTTACGCTCTGCCTTCCGATCGGCGTACTTGCGGCCGTCTATCTGGAAGAGTTCGCGCCGAAGAACTGGCTGACCGATCTCGTCGAGATCAATATCAACAATCTCGCGGCAGTTCCGTCCATCGTGTTCGGCCTTCTCGGTCTGGCGATGTTTCTCAACTTCTTCAATCTGCCTAGATCGGCTCCGGTCGTAGGCGGTCTCGTGCTTGCCTTGCTTGTGCTGCCCACGATCATCATCGCGTCGCGTGCCGCACTGAAGGCCGTGCCGCCGTCGATCAAGGAGGCGGCGCTGGGTGTCGGCGCATCACACCAGCAGGCCGTTTTCCATCACGTGCTGCCGCTGGCGATGCCGGGCATCATGACTGGTACGATCATCGGAATGGCGCACGCGCTGGGCGAAACCGCGCCACTGCTGATGATCGGGATGGTCGCCTTCATTGTTGACGTCCCCTCGAGTTTCACTCAGGCCGCGACCGTTCTTCCGGTGCAGATTTTCCTCTGGTCGGACCTGCCCGAACCTGCATTCCAGACCAAGACTGCCGCAGCGATCATCGTGCTGCTCGGCTTCCTGTTCGTGATGAACGGCCTCGCCATCTGGCTGCGTCGCCGGTTCGAGCGCCGTTGGTAGAGCTGGCGGCAAGTTCGCATGATAAACGATCAGTCAACCAAGGAGCCCCCGATGCACGGCGTGGCAGGAATGTCAGTCCAGCAGATTGAAGGAGCGACCGTCCGGCCGTTACCGACGACCAAGATCATTGCGCGCGACGTGAACGTTCATTATGGCGAGAAGCACGCGCTGAAGGCTGTCGACGTCGACATCCCCGATTGCTCTGTAACCTCGTTCATCGGCCCGTCCGGCTGCGGCAAGTCCACGTTCCTGCGCTGCATCAACCGCATGAACGACACGATCGCGAGCTGCCGCGTTACCGGCAAGATCGAGATCGACGGCCGCGACATCTACGACAAGACGCTGGACGTTGTGCAGCTCCGCGCACGCGTCGGTATGGTGTTCCAGAAACCCAATCCGTTCCCCAAGTCGATCTACGAGAATGTCGCTTACGCGCCTCGGCTTCACGGCATGTCGCGCAGTAAAGCCGAGCTGGATCAGATCGTCGAGGCCAGCCTGGAAAAGGCGGGACTTTGGGGCGAGGTCAAGGATCGGCTCGGCGATTCCGGTACTGGTCTTTCGGGCGGACAGCAGCAGCGCCTGTGCATCGCGCGGGCAATCTCGGTAAATCCCGATGTGATCCTGATGGACGAGCCTTGCTCTGCGCTCGATCCGATTGCGACCGCCAGGATCGAGCAGCTCATCGACAGCCTTCGCCAACACTTCTGCATCGTCATCGTCACGCACTCCATGCAGCAGGCAGCCCGCGTATCGCAGCGTACCGCCTTCTTCCATCTGGGCACGCTGGTCGAGGAGGGGCCTACGACGGACATCTTCACGAGTCCGAAGGATAAGCGAACTCAGGACTACATTACCGGCCGGTTCGGCTGACGAGAAATGCGTGGCGAGTCAAGAATTCCGCCGGAAGGAATGAAATCATGACACAGCACACCGTCTCGTCATTCGACGAGGAACTCAAATCGTTGGACGACATGGTGATGACGATGGCGCGCAGCGTCATCCGTCAACATAGCGACTGCTCGGATCTGCTTGCATCGCGGGATGCGACCCTTGCTGGCAGGATCATCGACGGCGACCGCGCCATTGACGACCTGCAGGTTGGGATCGAGGAAAAGGCAATCCAGACGATCGCCAAGCGTCAACCTCTGGCGATCGACCTCAGGACCGTAATTGCGACGCTGAAGATCGCGACGGATCTGGAGCGGATAGGCGACCTCGTCAAGAACAACGCCAAACGCATGCTGGCTTCCAGCGCGCAGTCGCAATTGCCTCCCGGCGCGGCCAATCTCGAGATGTTGAACGAGCGTGTCGCCGAGCAGCTCGATAGAATGCTCGAAGCCTTCGAGCAGCGCGATGATGGCCTCGCCAAGGAAGTCTGGATGCGCGACATCGAGATCGATACGCTGCAGACCTCTCTGTTTCGTGAACTCCTCACCTACATGATGGAGGATCCGCGCAACATCGGCTACTGCACGCATCTGCTGTTTTGTGCGCGCAATCTCGAGCGCATTGGCGATCACGCGACCAACATCGCCGAGCAAGTGCACTACATGGTGACCGGCGCGACCATGCCCATCGACCGTCCCAAGGGCTGATATGCGAACTGGAGTGCCGTACGACTGGAATGTCGGTTCACAATGAGCGGCGCTCTACTCTGCTGTGACGATTTCTAGGTGACGACGGCGTTGTCGGGTGCGGCCGCTGATCGCGGTTCTGGCGCGATATTTCGCAGCCCGGAATGGTCGCGGCAATGAACTCTGAGCAGCTCCAGGAAGCGCGCTTGGACCGGCGTCGGAAGCCAGTCTATTCGAGTAGCGACGCCATCGTGGCCCCGCATCACGCGCGGCGCGAAGCTGAGCGCGACGAGCCCGCTCGTTGCAGCTTCAGCCTCCATCTCGCGACGGGTGAGCAGCGTTACTCGATCGCTCGACAGCAGAAACGATCGCTGGACCTCAAGTGAACTCGTCTCGATCGCGATCTTTGGCTGCCACGAGCAGTCTTCGAACATGCGCTGCAGGTTTTGGCGCCGGGGCGTTCCGAGTTTGGGCGCGATCCAGTCGAATCTTGCAAGGGCATTGAGAGTCAGCCGCCGCAGCTTGGTCAACGGATGATTCTTACGCACGGCGATAACGTATGGATCGAAGAATAGGGGCTCCTCCTTCACGTCGTCGTTCCAGCTAGGCAGCCGGAGGACACCGTAAAGCATATCGATCCGGGCGGCTCGCAAGTCGTCGAGCAGCGGCTCATATGAACCGTGCGCTATTGCGACACTGGCGTCGGGATATTCGACCAACAAATCATTGATCGCCAGCGTCAACAGCCGCGTGGCGGACAGAGGTACCACGCCGATCGCGATGCGTGACCGGATACGTCCGCGCGCAATCTCGATTTCCTCTATGGCGGCTGCGATCTCACCGAGAGCGAGTTTCATCCGGCGCGCAAGTTGGGCTCCGAGCTTGGAAGGCCCGATCCCGCGCGCGACAGGCTGCACCAGCGACTTCCCCACGAGGCGTTCGATCGACTGGATCGTTCGCCGTAGTGAGACTGCGGTGACCCCGATCTCCACGGCCGACTGCTCGATCGTGTCGCAATCGGCAAGTGCCGCGATCGAGCGCGCCTGCACATCCGTGATGCGTTTTGCCCAGCTGACACCATCTGGAATGGCGGCGATCTCCGCCAATGCCGCATCTAAACGGTCGAGCATGCGCCGCATCCGGCGACTGAGCAGTATACCTGCGGAAGTGAGACGGGCGCCCGACCGCCCGCGCTCCACAAGGCTGACACCGAGCAATCGCTCGAGCTTTCCGATCGAGATCGTGAGCGCCGGCTGTGTGCGGTGCAGCGATGCCGCTGCTTTGGTAATGCTCTTGTGCTCCGCGACGGCGTTGAACGCCCGCAGCAAGGGCAGACTCGGCATGGAGGGCTCACGCATCGCACACCTCGAACCATAAAGCTTTCCAGTTGAACTTAGCAGAAAACTTATGGAAGGTGGCATGCTTCAAATTTGCTGTTTGCAAGCGCGGGATGCAACCTGGGCCCAACCAATGGACGGCCGCGGAGTGCCTCGTCGGCGATGTGGATGCTGGCAAACGCGATCGCGAAGCTTACGTGTACAGTTTCTCGGAGGAAATCATGGCCGGTATCATAGTCGACATTCATCCTCATATCGTATCGACGGATACAAAGCGCTTTCCGCCGACGCCACTGTTCGGCATCCAGTCGGACTGGTCGAAGGAGCGGCCGGCAAACATCGAAGATCTCTTGGCGACAATGGATGAAGCCGGTGTCCACAAGACCGCGATTGTCCACGCCTCTACCGTCTACGGCTTTGACAACGCTTTGGTCGCTGATGCGGTGGCACGATTTCCAACCCGCTGCACAGCTGTCGGCTCCATCGACATGTTGGCGCCGGACGCCGTTGAAACGGCCAAGAAATGGATCGCACAAGGCGTCACTGGCCTGCGCATCTTCACCGGCGGCAGCACCAAGAAGGTGGATGCCAGTTCTCTCGACGATCCCAAGTCCTACCCGGTCTGGGAGTTGATGTCCTCACGCGGTCTATCAATCTGCGTCCAGACCGACTCGTCCGGCATTCCCGCTACCATCTCGCTTGCCAAGCGGTTCCCGAAGGTTTCGGTTCTCGTTGATCACTTCGCGCGGCCCGATGCGACCGGCGGCTCGACGTTCCCTAAGGCCGCGCCCCTCTTCAGCATGGCGGCGGTGCCGAACATTTACCTCAAGTACACGCCCCCGGCGCTGTTGCGGCTCAATGAAAATAAAGCGGATGTGCACGCGTTCATGTCGAGGCTGGTCGCCGAATTCGGCGCAAGCCGCATCGGTTGGGGCTCGAACTGGCCGAACTCGCCAGGGACGATGGCGCAGATCCTCGCCGAAGCGAAGGCCGGTATTTCTCATCTGTCGCAGAAGGACCAGGATCTGATCCTCGGCGGCACTGCGCTGGTGCTCTATCCGTCTTTGCAAGGGAAGTGAGCGTAGGTATGACCAAACAATATCCCGCCACCGGGCCGGTCACGCTTCGCACGAACCTTGCTGACAGTGCGCTTTCCGCGGCACTGAAGCAGGGTAAGGTGTCCTCGCCGATCGTGTCCTTCGACTTTTGCGGCCCGCCCTCAGCCAGCAATGGCTTCAAGGCGATGGTCCGGGAGCGGGCATTCGACGCCGGCGAGTTGGCCATCGTCACCTTCATGCAGGCCAAGACCTACGGCAAGCCGTTGACGCTACTTCCGGCTGCCGTCGTCGGCCGCTTCCAGCACGTCACGATCTCAGCCATGGCAGGTCGAGGAGTCGAAAAGCCGAAAGATCTTGAAGGCAAACGTGTCGCGGTCCGTGCCTACACGCAGACCACAGGCGTCTGGGCGCGGGGAATTCTCCAACACGAGTACGGCGTCGATCTGTCGAAGATCCAATGGGTAACCACGGACGAACCGCACCTGGCCGAGTTCATCGATCCGCCGAGCGTTCTCCGCGTCGACAAGAAGGAGAAAGGTCTCGATCAGCGCATGATCGACGGGGACTTGCCCGCAGGCATTCTCGGCCCCGACGCGCCAAAGCACGCGGATGTCCGACGCCTGATCGCAGACCACGCCGACGCAGCGCTGGCCTGGAATGCCAAATACGGCTGCACTCATATCAACCACATGTTCGTGGTTGACAGCGATCTGGCCAAGGCCCGGCCGGATGTCATTGCCGAGATCTATCGTCTACTAGTGGAAAGCAAAGCGGCGGCCGGCCTGCCGAAGGGGCTCGATACCCTGCCGTTCGGCTTCGCCAACGTGCAGCGCTCGCTTGGGATCGCCAGCCAGTACGCCCACGAGCAGGGTGTCATTCCCAGGCAATTCACGGCACAGGAACTCTTCGATCACGGTACCGACAAGCTCGGCCGCTGAACGGCCCGGCCCAGCCGCCCGCAAGAGGCGGCACGAAAAGAAGTGCAGGGGGAAACAAGGAGGAAAGCGCATGCGCTTGAGCGTGAACGCCCATAGTCGTACCTTGGTCGGCATAGTCGCCGTCGCCGGAGTTCTCGGCTCGGCGCTTCCCGTGCGCGCCGACTATCCCGAAAAGCCGATCCGCGTGATTCTGCCCTTCGGAGCGGGAGGTGTAGCCGATGTCACCGTGCGCCTCGTCACGGGCAAACTTTCAGAACGTATGGGCCAGCAATTCGTCGTCGAGAATAAGCCGGGAGCAGGGGCGATCAATGCCGCAATGGCTGTGAAATCATCTCCGGCGGACGGTTATGCGCTTCTGCTCGGTGGAAATGGAATCGCTCTTAGCCAATCGCTGTTCAAGTCGCTGCCCTACGACATCGTGAAGGACTTCGCGAACATCTCCGTGCTCGCGCAGTTCGACATGCTGCTGGCCGCTAACAGCACCAGCGAGATCACCAGTGCAGGCAAGCTCGTGGAGCTAGCGCGTGCCAAGCCAGGCAAGCTCAACTTTGGTACTGTCGCAGCCGGCAGCACGCAGAATCTGGCCGCTGAAATGTTCAAGGTCGTCACTGGCGTCGACGCCGTGGTGGTGACGTTCAGGACCACGCCGGATCTCGTTACAGCTTTGTTGCGCGGTGATGTCGATGTCGGATTCGACTACCTGGCGGCATTCTCCTCCACGGTTTCGGACGGCAAGCTGAAGATCATCGCATCCGGTGGTGAAAAGCGCAGTCCTCTCACGCCCAGCACGCCGACCGTCGTCGAGAGCGGATGGCCGGAATATGTCGTGACCTCTTGGAATGGTCTGTCGGCGCTCACTGGCACCCCACCGGAGATCATCGCGAAGCTCAACAAAGAGATCAACGAAGTGCTGAAGCTGGGCGATGTGCAGGTGCGTGCGACTCAGCTCGGCATGGAGGCGATCGGAACCACGCCCGAAGGAATGGCCAAGCGCTTGCAAGATGACATCGTTCGATGGCGCGGTGTGATAACCAAGCTGGGATTGCAAAGATGATGGCTCGACGAGCACAGGAGACTGACGAGTGACCAACCAATCCGGCATGAAGCCGCCCAAGGGATCGGATCGGCCCCGCCTCAAGATCGCGATCGCGACTTCCGGACATACTGCTGCGCTCAAGAATGCCAATGTGCCCATCGAGGGTGTGGATGCGGATTTCGTCGAGGTGACGCCGATCATCCAGGCTTTCCGCCGCATGGTCCGCGACGTCGAATTCGACATCTGCGAGATGGCGCCGACGACATACATGATCGCCCGGGCACGCGGCGCGCCTTACATCGCCCTGCCGATCTTTGTCATGCGGCGTTTTCATCACGGCGGCTTCGTCACGCGCCCCGAGGCGAACATCAAGACACCCAAGGATCTCGAAGGCAAGAAAGTTGGTGTGCGCGCCTATTCGGTGACGACCGGGGTGTGGACGCGCGGAATCTTCACGAATGAGTACGGCATGGACTCCTCCAAGGTGACCTGGGTGGTCGATGACGAGGAGCACGTCAGTACCCTGAAGCTGCCGCCGAACGTCATCCACGCGCCCGAAGGCAAGTCTCTCGCCGGCATGATGGCTACGGGCGAACTGCAGGCAGGTTTTACCGGTCCTGCTGGTATCGGTCGCGCCGGTCCCCCGACGGGAGACTGGGAGAAGGGCGGCCAGACACCTGTGCAGGTCTATCCGGAGCTGATCCCCGACGTCGAGAAAGTGGAACGCGACTGGTTTCGCAGCACGGGCATCTATCCGATCCACGGCACAATCGTGGTGAAGGACGAGGCTCTCGCGCGATACCCTTGGCTCGCACGATCGCTGATGGATGCCTTCACGAAGGCAAAGGCGCCTTATCTCGTCGATCTCAAGGCGCGTAAAGGCGACAAGCCGGAGGACAGACGCTATCGCAGCTTCCTGCCGTTGATGGCCGATCCGCTGCCATATGGAACGAGTGCGAACAAGCCCAGCATAGAGGCGCTCGTGACCTATGCAGTGCAGCAAGAGCTGATTCCGTCGCGTCCAAAGATGTCCGATGTGTTCGTCGACATCGATCCGTGAGCGACCCTGATCACATGACACAGCCGACCAGTAAGCGACGATTGAGGACGCTGCTCGGCACGTATCCTCATACCGCTGCACTAAAAAGCCGCACGCTTCTCTCCGACCGGATCGAACTCGACTTCACCGAGTTCACGCCGGTCTGGGACGGTTTCGATCAGATGGTCCGCCACCACGCTTTCGACGTGTCCGAGATGGCCGCCGTAACGTATCTGGCGGCCATGGCTTACGACAAGCCGATGGTGCTGCTGCCTGCCGCGATGTTTGGCCGTTTCCAGCATCCCTTCGCCATCTACAATTCCGACCGCGGTTCGATGCGACCGCGCGATCTCAACGGCAAGCGCGTTGGCGTTCGCGCCATCACGACCACGACGGGTGCCTGGTTGCGCGGTATCCTCGCAAACGACTACGGCGTCGATCTCGACAGCATCCACTGGATCACATTCGAAGAAGCCCATGTCGCCGAGTGTGAGGACAGGAGTGAGCGAGCGGCGCCGGGCAAGTCCATCGTGCAGATGCTGTTGGACGGCGAGTTGGACGCCGTCCTGGGCGAACGGAGCGCCGATCCACGTGTCCGCAATCTATTCGGAGATCCTGATGCCGAAGCTGCGAGATGGTATGCACGGCACAAGGTCGTGCCGATCAACCATCTCGTCGTGGTGAGTGCGGATCTCGTCGTCAATGAGCCTGAAACGGTGCGTGAGGTCTATCGACTGCTGCTCGAAGGAAAGACGACCTCGGGCGCAGAGGCCGCGAACCCTGATCCGATTCCCTTTGGCATCGAGCAGAATCGTCCGGCGCTGAAGCTGATGGCCGACTACGCTTTCCAGTTAGGACTCGTACCGAAGCGCTACACCGTCGATGAGATGTTCGAACCTGTACGTCATTTGATCACTTGAGCCGCGGCTCGCGGATCGGGTTAGGACCAGCTTGACCTCAGGCGATGTGGTGGAAGCCAATGCTACGCAGCGCTTTGGTCCGGCATGACTACCGGTTCCGAAGCGCCGCGAGCCGGCGGTTGGATCGAACCTGTAAGTCGGCTCCAACAACGACCTCAAGCCATGCTCCTTTGTGCGAGGTGGTCTCGCAGCGTGGAGCCGGCATATTCGGTGCGGAACAGGCCGCGGCGCTGCAATTCCGGCACTACAAGATCGACGAAGTCGTCGAACGCGCCAGGGAAATAGGCCGGCATCACGACGAAACCGTCTGCCCGTTCAGCGAGGAACCACTCCTCCATCGTGTCGGCAATCCGCTTCGGCGTCCCATAGATTACCCAGTGCCCGCGCGCAGCCGCCGTCACGTTATAGAGATCGCGCAGTGTCATCTTCTCGCGCCGCGCCATCTCCAGAATTGTCTGTGAGAAAGTCTGGTGCCCCGTCGGCGTCGGCTTGAATTCAGGCACTGGGCCGTCCAGGGGATAACCGGAGATGTCGTGGCCGATCCGCTGCGACACCAACGTCAGGGCGTTGGTCGGCGATAGCCAGCTCTGCAGCTTGGCGAGCTGTTCCTTGGCTTCTGCGTCGCTTCGCCCGATGATCGGCATCACGCCCGGTAGCAGTGCGAGGTCGTGAGGCTCGCGCCCATGCTTGGCGACGCGCCCCTTCAAGCTGTCGTAAGCGCTCTTGGCCGATGTTGGGTCGCCATTCGTCACCGCAAAAACGATATCCGCTGTGCGCGCCGACAATTCTTGTCCAGCGGCTGAGCCGCCTGCTTGGATGATCGCCGGCGGACCAAAAGGCGAACGCTCCATGTTGAGCGGCCCCTTGACCGAATAATAGCGGCCCTTGTGATTGAGCTCGTGGATCTTCGACGGGTCGAGAAATTGACCCGTTGTCATATCGGCGACGACGGCACCATCGTCCCAGCAATTCCACAGCCCGCGCACCACATCCACGAACTCGTTGGCGACCGCGTAGCGCTCGTCGTGCTCGCGCAATTGGTCCCCGCTGAAATTCAGCGCTGCCTTGTCGTTTGAGGTCGTGACGATGTTCCACGCTGCACGTCCCGCGCTGAGCTGCTGTACGCTCGAGAACGTGCGTGCCACCGTGTAGGGCTCGCTGAAGCTGGTCGACACCGTAGCGCCGAGCCCGACGCATCGTGTCACCGTGGCGAGTGCCGCAATGAGTGTTGTCGGCTCGAACCGGGTGACGAACGAGGGATGGTCGCCGGCATCGAAAGACAGTCCGTCCGAGATGAAGAACAGGTCGAACTTGCCGCGTTCCGCTGTGCGTGCACCAGCCTGTATGACCGAGAAGTCGAAATTGCTCTTGGCTGCCCCTTCCATGCGCCAGCCGGCGGAATGGTTGCCGGTGCCGAGCCAGAACACGCCCAGATGCATCTGGCGTTTACCCATCGTCATCCCCTTCGTCCTCTCATACCGCTGACGCAGCCCTATGATGGCGCACCTTGAGATCGCCGTCCAATTGGACAGCGCAACATGATCAGGGCCGTCCAACGGTGAATGTCAAACATGCGGTTGCGCCTGCTGCTGCTGCGACACTCAAGCAACCGCACGGCAAGGAATCAACCGGCAGGACCGCATGCTGCTGCTTGTCGTCGAGAAATGAAAGGCTTGTTGGAAGATCTGCGCCTCCGAATACAGTCGGCTGACCTCAAGGCCGAAGGCTCGCGTCTGAGCGTTCGGCAAAGTCGCACTGCGACGCCGATTGAGAATGGCTCCGCGATCCGCTCAGAGCGGATAGTTCGTCATTTGGAGTGCAGAAAGCTGCATTGCCTGGCGCACGTCGGCGAAGCTGAAGGATCTCCGCCTATACCAACTGGGTCCTTACCTCGACCACCGCGACAGCGCCCTTCTCCACTTCTGCGACCGCTTGCTTGAACGCGCCGGCCAACTCTGCAGGATCGAAGATAGGACCTGCCGTCCAAGCACCGTATCCGCGCGCGATCATCGTGTGATCGATATCGGGGTCGACCATCCGTTGGCCGATCCAAGCGTTCTCCACCGGCCGCTTGCGGTCCTCCGCGACGTGGATCTGATGCTTTTCGTCGTTACCCCAGGTGGTGTTGTTGTTGATCACCAACAGCATCGGCGCGCGGTTATGGACGGCGCTCCAAATCGCACCCGACGACATAGAGAAATCACCGTCGCCCATCAGGCCGACGCAGAACTTGTTTGTGTCGCGGCAGGCGATTGCAGCGCCTGCCATCGCGCCTGGCCCGTAGCCGACACCGCCACCGCCATTGGGTCCAAGGTAATAGCCGGCGCCCGGGAACTGCCACACACCCTCTGGGAAGCTCGCTTGATTGCGCATCGCGAGCAGCCAATTCTTGTGCTTTACCGCCTCCCATAGCTCGGCCACCATACGGGCAGGCCGGATCGGTTTGTCGTCCCAACCCTTTCTGGCACGCTCCTGCTGCTGGGCACGAAGGGTCTTATGCCGTTCGTTGGCGACTTTGCGCCGCTTCTCTACGTTCGCCTGGGCCTTCTGGTCCTTGGCCAGCCGATTTCTGATGACATCGCTCAATTGCTTCATGCCCAAGAGGGCATCACAATTGATCTGCACATCTACAAGGGGCTGAGGTCCACGTAGATACGACCATGAACTCGGTGCCATTTCGTTCAGCGACATGTCGATGACTTTGCGACCGGGACGCTGCTGCCCCGAACCGACTTTCTCCTTTTGCTCCGTGTAACTGTCGAGCAGGCTCGAGAGATCGCGGCAGTCGATAGCGCAGACCACATCGGCCTCGGTCACGATATTGCGGTCGCCGCTTACATTCTGAGGATGAGCGGTCGGCAGGCAGATGACACCAAGGTCGTCGCGGTAGACGGCGCCGGTCAACTCTACCAATTCCGCAAGCGGCTTGGTCACGGCTGGATTGATGCCGAAGCGGCCGCCGACGATGACGGGCAACTTCGCCGCGAGCAACGCGTCGGCAGCGGCTTCGAGCGCATCGGGGTTGGCCGCGGTCGCCGGGGCAGGCTGGAAGAACTTCGGATCTGGCACCGTGAGCTTGCCCTCGATTTTCTGCTCCTGAATGCCGCAGTCGAGAGTGACGTATACAGGTCCGCAAGGTGCCGTCAGCGCGACCTTGTGAGCTTTGGCGATGGCATCCAGATGCCATTGCGCCGTCGTAGGCTCTTCCGACCACTTCACGTACTTCTTCACGATATCGCTTTGTGTGGAGGCGCAGTGCAGCCAGTCGATCCAGCGGCGGTCAGCGGGATCGAGTGGCCCTGAGCCACCGAGGATCAGCAGCGGCGTGTGGTCGCCGAAAGCATTGTAGACGCCCATCGAGCCGTTCATCAGTCCGACGAGATCATGCAAGATGCAGACACCTATACGACCAGATGCCTTGGCATAGCCGTGCGCCATTGAAACAGCGATTTGTTCATGTGTGGCGAGAACGATCTTCGGCTTGTGGTTACGCCCGAAATTGACGAGTGAATCATGCAAACCGCGATAGCTCGAGCCGGGCAACAGGAAGACATAGTCGATGTTGAGCTTGTGCAGAACGTCGACCATGGCGTCTGAGTTGAACTTGGCCTCGATCTGATTGGCTGGCAGATTGACCGGCGCCTCGTTCAAGAACCGCTTGTCTGTGCTCATGACTTCTTTCCTCTTCGGCATACTGTCGCGCTGGTCTTGGCAAATTGGGAGATAATCCTGTTGCCGGTCGTCACTGCTTCTCGAGCTTCAGGTCGCCGATGAGGTCGCGCAAGCGCTCATAATCCTGGTTTAGGAACGCTCCCAACTCCTCCGGTGTGCTCGACCTCGTCTCGAAGCCGCGCTTCGAGAGGTACTCCTTGAAATCGGCTTCACCGAGCGCCTTCGTGATGTCGGCGTTCAGCTTGCGGGCAATTGGCTGCGGCGTCCCGCTCGGGAGCATCAGCGCGAACCATAGCTTTACATCGACATGAGGCAGTCCCAATTCGCTGAACGTGGGCACGTCGGGCAAGCCCTCGACACGCGTGGGGGCCGTAACGGCGAGCGCGCGGAGCTTGCCGGCATGCAACTGACCCATCACTGGTGTGGTCCCAACCATGAACATGGCTACCTCGCCACCGATCAGCGCAGTGATCGCCTGTGCCGTAGCGCCCTTGTAAGGCACGTGCGTGATATCGACCTTGGCCATGGACTTGAAGATCTCGGCACCCATGTGTGGCGTGCTTCCGACGCCGATTGATGCGTAGTTCAACTCGCCGGGCTTTGCCCGGGCGAGCGCGATGAACTCGGCGAGTGTCTTTGCAGGAACCTGCGGACCGATGATCAGGACCTGATATCCCACTGCCATCATCGACAACGGCGCTAGATCACGCTTCCAATCGTATGGAACGCTCTTCATCAGCGACGGCGCAACCGTGATCGG
>CANJPN010000108.1 GCA_947475855.1 Bradyrhizobiaceae bacterium | reverse complement strand
GCTGATCCGGAATCGGAAGCAGGTCGAGCGCGTTCTGCAGGAGATCGAATCAGCACCCGGCATCGTGCTCTACACGATCGTGAACAAGGAGCTTACGAGCGAACTCGAGCGGCGGTGCAAGGAGCTCAGTGTTCCCTGTCTCTACGTTCTCGAGCCGATCATGAAGCTGTTCGAGAGCTATCTGGGGACAGCGGCGACACCGATCGTCGCTGGTCAGCACGTCCTGGATCAGGAGTATTTCAGGCGGATCGACGCACTCAATTTCACGATGATGCATGATGACGGGAAGCTGCCGGCCAATCTCAGCGAGGCCGACATCCTCCTGCTCGGCATATCGCGAACGTCCAAAACACCGACCAGCATCTATCTCGCACAGCGCGGTTACAAGACGACCAACCTGCCACTCGTACCGTCGATCGCGCTGCCCGAATCGCTGACCCAACCGCATTCGGCCTTCATCGTCTGCCTGGTGGCGGCGGCGGAGCGGATCGCCGAGATTCGCCGGAACCGAGTTCGGCTGATGTCGGACCGAAATCTCGATACCTACGTCGATCTCAAGGAGATCCAGAACGAGATCACCTATACGCGGCGGCTCGCCGCCCGTCACGGCTGGCCTGTGATCGACGTCACGAGACGCTCGGTGGAGGAGACGGCGGCTTCGATCATCAAGTACTTCCACGACTGGAAGGAAGGCGCGGCAGCCGAAGCGGAGCAGGGGTGATATCGTGGTTGACGATCAAGCGCTGCTCGACCGGCGCTACCTGTTGCGTGCGATCGAGTTGTCGGCCGACCAGGTTCGAAGCGGCAAGGGCGGGCCGTTCGGTGCGGTCGTGGTTCGGGGTGCGGCTATCCTCGCCGAGGGATGCAACGAGGTGACGTCGGCGTTCGATCCGACGGCGCATGCCGAGGTGGTTGCGATCAGGCGAGCTTGCCTGAGTATCAACGATTTCTCGCTTGTCGGAGCGACGATCTACGCAAGTTGCGAGCCGTGCCCCATGTGCCTTGCAGCCATCTATTGGGCACGGCTGGATCGGCTGGTGTTCGCGAATACGCGAGCAGAGGCTGCAGCGATCGGGTTCGACGATGCCTTGATCTATGACGAGATCCCGAAGCCAGTGCTTGCCCGGCGGTTGCCGACTTTGCATCTGCCGCTGAGCGAGGGGGCGGACGCTTTCGACGAGTGGGCGCGAAAAACCGACAAGATCGCATATTGAAGCGCTATCAATGTAGGTTGGGTCAAGGCTTGCTTCATCCGCGGGCCGCAGCCCGACAATTCGCGGTACGCAATACCGATGTCGGGCCTTGCATGCTCGATCCAACCTACGAACCTGCGACCCGCGATGGAGACGGATATGTTGGCAGATCGGATCTGGCACGATGCCCAAGTCGCTACGATGCGTGCCGATCTCGAAGGCGTCGGCCTGATCGATCGTGCGATGATCGCGTCGAAGGACGGGAGGATCGTCTACGCCGGCGCGAAGGCAGATGCGCCCGGTGCGCTTGACGCAAAGGAGTGGATCGACTGCCACGGCGCACTTGTGACGCCCGGGCTGGTCGATTGTCATACGCACCTCGTGTACGGCGGCGACCGCTCGCACGAGTTCAAGCTGCGGCTGGCCGGCGCCAGCTACGAAGAGATAGCGAAGGCTGGCGGCGGTATCCTTTCGACGATGCGCGCGACGCGAGCGTCCAGCGACGATGGGCTAGCCCATGACGCCTTGAAGCGCCTCGACGCGTTGATCGCGGATGGGGTAACGACCATCGAGATCAAATCCGGTTATGGGCTCGATCTCGAAAACGAGGCGAAGCAATTGCGCGTCGCCCGGCGACTCGCAAACGAACGGCAGATCGATGTGATCACCACGTTTCTGGGCGCGCACGCGCTGCCGCCGGAAGTCGATGGGGACAAGGACCGCTACATCGATCTCGTGTGCCGCGAGATGTTGCCTCAAATCGTGCGCAGCAGGCTTGCCGACGCGGTCGACGCGTTCTGTGAGGGGATTGCTTTTTCCGTCGAACAGACGGCGCGAGTATTCGAGACTGCGCGAATACTGGGGTTGCCCGTCAAGTTGCATGCCGATCAGCTCTCCAACCTTGAAGGGGCGGCACTTGCGGCGCGTTTCGGCGCGCTGTCGGCGGATCATCTCGAGTACACGAGCGAGGACGGAGCCGCGGCAATGGGCCGTTCGGGCACCGTCGCGGTGTTGTTGCCCGGCGCCTACTATTTCATTCGCGAGACGAAAGTCCCGCCGGTCGATCACTTTCGGAAGCATCGCGTGCCGATCGCTCTGGCGACGGACTGCAATCCCGGCTCTTCGCCGCTGCATTCGTTGCAGCTCGTTATGAACATGGGCGCGACGCTGTTTCGTTTGACCGTCGAGGAATGTCTGCTCGGGGTGACGCGCGAAGCTGCGCGGGCGCTCGGCCGGCTCGATCGTGTGGGAACTTTGGAAACAGGCAAGCATTGCAACCTTGCGATTTGGCAGGTCGGTTCGCCGGCAGAGCTGCCGTATCGCTTCGGGATCAACCAACTAGCGGCGCGAATCTATAGAGGAAGGGGAGACTTGATGTGTTGATTGGCGCTGGTCCATCGACGCTTCACGAGCTCGTGCGTGCCGCGCGGGGGGAAAGCGTTTCCATCGACGTGGCCGTTTGGCCGCGTGTGGAGGCGGCGGCACGGATCGTCGAGACGTTGGCAGCCGGAGATGCCGGTGTTTATGGCGTCAATACCGGTTTCGGAAAGCTGGCGAGCACGCGGATTGCGCCATCGGGTACGGCGCGGCTGCAGGGAAACCTCATTCTGTCGCATTGCTGCGGGGTTGGTGCAGCTACGCCCGATCATATCGTTCGCTTGATGATGGTGCTGAAGGTTGCGTCGCTTGTGAAAGGTGCGTCAGGTGTCAGGCGCGATGTGATCGAGCTGATCACCGGGATGCTGGAAAAGAGCGTCGTGCCCGAGGTTCCCGTCCAGGGATCCGTCGGCGCTTCGGGGGATCTGGCGCCGCTTGCGCACATGGCCGCTGTCATGATCGGCGAAGGCCGCGGGCGGTTTAGTGGTTCGCTGGAAGTGCTGCCAGGGCGGGAGCTGCTGGCTGCCGCCGGGCTCGAGCCGGTCGTGCTCGCGGCCAAGGAAGGGCTGGCGCTTATCAACGGCACGCAGTTCTCGACGGCATACGCGATTGCCGGATTGCTCGCGGCGGAGCGGCTGGCCGAGACCGCGGTCATCACGGGGGCGATGTCGGTCGACGCAGGGATGGCATCGACGGTTCCGTTCAGGCCAGAAATCCATGCTCTGCGCGGCCAGGTCGGTCAGATCGAGGTCGCACGACGTTTGATGTCGCTCCTCGACGGCAGTGCCATCCGCTATGCGCATCTCGACAACGATGAGCGCGTGCAAGATCCCTATTGCCTGCGCTGCCAGCCTCAGGTGATGGGTGCGGTGTTCGATTTGCTCGCCGCTGCGCGCCGGACGCTTGAAATCGAAGCGAATGCGGTGACGGACAATCCGCTCGTTATCGTGGAGACCGGCGAAGTTCTGTCTGGCGGAAATTTTCATGGTGAACCGGTGGCGTTCGCAGCCGATCAGATCGCGATTGCAGTCAGCGAGATCGGAGCGATCACGGAGCGGCGGATCGCGACACTTGTCGATCCGGCGCTGAATTTCGGGCTGCCGGCGTTTCTGTCGCCGCATCCGGGCATCAACTCCGGCTTCATGATTGCGGAGGTTACGGCCGCGGCTCTCTATGCAGAGAACAAGCAACGCGCGATGCCGTGCTCGATCGATTCGACGCCGACGAGTGCCAACCAGGAGGACCATGTGTCGATGGCGGCGCATGGCTCGCGGCGTTTGATCGAGATGACCGATAATCTCGCACGTATCGTCGGCATAGAATTACTTGTGGCGGCGCAGGGAATCGATTTGCGCAAGCTCGGGTTCGGGCTGACGAAGCTCCATGCCGAGACGACCGACGCATTGACGACCAGCGCACCGCTGGAGCGTGTGATGGCGCGATTGCGGCGTGATGTTCCCATGCTGGAAGACGACCGCTTTCTGGCGGGAGACATCGAAATGGCGGCGCAGTTCGTCGCCTCGGGCGGCGTGGTCGAGGCGATCGGCGCAGTTCCCTTGATCCGGAATGGAGACCACTGAAATGACCCGCATCGACAATGAACGCAGCATTCGTTCGCCACGTGGGACCGAGATCAGCGCGAAGAGCTGGCTGACCGAAGCGCCGTTGCGGATGCTGATGAACAATCTCGATCCTGAAGTGGCGGAGAAGCCATCAGAGCTCGTCGTCTATGGCGGGATCGGGCGGGCGGCGCGTGATTGGGAGAGTTTCGACCGCATCTGCGCGGCATTGCGCAAACTCGATGCGGACCAGACGCTCCTTGTCCAATCGGGCAAGCCGGTTGGCGTATTCCGTACGCACTTGGATGCGCCCCGCGTGCTGATCGCGAATTCGAATCTCGTGCCGCACTGGGCAACGCTCGATCATTTCAATGAACTCGATCGTGCGGGCCTGATGATGTACGGGCAAATGACCGCGGGTTCGTGGATCTACATCGGCAGCCAGGGGATCGTTCAGGGAACTTATGAAACGTTCGTCGAAGTCGGGCGGCGACACTATGGCGGCAGCCTCGCAGGCAAGTGGATTTTGACGGCAGGGCTCGGCGGCATGGGCGGCGCGCAGCCGCTGGCCGCGACGATGGCGGGGGCTTCGATGCTCGCGGTCGAGTGTCAGCCGAGCCGGATCGAGATGCGGCTGAAGACCGGGTATCTGGACGTGCAGGCACAGTCGCTCGACGAGGCGCTGGAGATCATCGCGCGTGCGGGGCGTGAGAAGAAGGCCGTGTCGGTTGGGGTGCTCGGGAACGCGGCGGACGTGTTCCCGGAGCTGGTTCGGCGCGGCGTGCGGCCCGACGTGGTGACGGATCAAACGAGCGCACACGATCCAATCAATGGGTATCTCCCGAGAGGCTGGACTCTGGCGCAGTGGGAGGAAAGGCGGGCGAAGACGCCCAAGGACGTCGAGCAGGCCGCCAAGCGCTCGATGGTGGAGCACGTTCAGGCGATGCTCGATTTCCACGCGAAGGGTGTGCCGACGCTCGACTACGGCAACAACATTCGCCAGATGGCGAAGGATATGGGTCTCGTCCGTGCGTTTGATTTTCCGGGGTTCGTGCCTGCGTACATCCGGCCACTGTTCTGCCGCGGCATCGGGCCGTTCCGGTGGGCGGCGCTGTCTGGCGATCCGGAGGATATCTATCGCACCGATGCGAAGGTGAAGGAGCTGCTGCCGGACGCGGCGCATCTGCACAACTGGCTGGACATGGCCAAGGCGCGCATCAAGTTCCAGGGCTTGCCGGCGCGGATCTGCTGGGTCGGGCTCGGCGATCGGCACCGGCTCGGCCTTGCGTTCAACGAAATGGTTGCGCGAGGCGAGTTGAAAGCGCCGATCGTGATCGGGCGCGATCATCTCGATTCGGGTTCGGTTGCTTCACCGAACCGCGAGACGGAAGCGATGAAGGACGGTTCCGATGCGGTGTCGGACTGGCCGCTGCTGAATGCGCTGCTCAATTGCGCGAGCGGTGCAACCTGGGTCTCGATTCATCACGGCGGCGGCGTCGGTATCGGCTATTCGCAACACGCGGGCATGGTGATCGTGGCGGATGGTACGGCAGATGCGGCGCGGCGGCTCGAGCGCGTGCTGTGGAACGACCCGGCGACGGGAGTGATGCGGCATGCCGATGCGGGATACGAGGATGCGATTACATGCGCGCGCGAGCAGGGATTGGACTTGCCTGGGATCTTGGGGGGCGCGTAGGGCGGGTAACGGCGCCGCTTCCGTGCTGCGCGACCCGCCTTCTTTCCTGGACCGCTGCATCGCGGCGGGTTGCGCTCGGCGAAGGAGCCGAGCTGACCCGCCCTACAGAGCGGCCACTGCTTCGACGCGGATCTCCTCGGTGAGTTGAGCCTTGAGCGCGGAGAATTCGGGCGAGGTCTTGAGCGTGTAGTGGCGGGGGTGGGGGAGATCGACCTTGATGTCGGCCTTGATGCGGCCGGGGCGTGCGGACATGACCACGACGCGGTTGGCCAGGAATATCGCTTCCTCGATGTCGTGCGTGACGAACAGGATCGTCTTCTTCTCGCGCTCCCAGATGCCCAGCAGCATTTCCTGCATCAGCGCGCGGGTCTGATTGTCGAGGGCGCCGAACGGCTCGTCGAGCAGCATGATCTTGGGATCGTTTGCCAGAACGCGCGCGATGGCCGTGCGCTGTTGCATGCCGCCGGAGAGCTGCTTGGGGTAGTGGTTTTCGAAGCCATTCAGGCCGACGCGACTGCACCACTCACGCGCCGTCCCGGTGCGGACATCGTGCGCGATTCCTTTTTCGCGCAGGCCGAAGGCGACGTTCTCCTCGATCGTGAGCCAGGGAAACAGCGTGTAGGACTGAAAGACGACGCCACGTTCCGCTCCGGGTCCCGTGACGGGTTGGCCGTCGAGCAACACGCGGCCTTCGGTCGGGCGGTCGAGGCCGGCGACGATGCGCAGCAACGTCGATTTTCCGCAGCCGGACGGCCCGAGAATGGTGATGAAGTCGTTGTCGTCGATCGACAGCGAGACGGGGGTGAGCGCGCGGGTGGGTGTGCCGCCGCGTGAAGCAGGGAATTCGCGGCCGACGGATTCGATGGAGAGTTTGGTCATTAAATTGAAGTAGAGTTAGAATTTCGGGCTGGCCCTTGGGCGCGCATCGTATACCGCCTTCTCAATCGCTCGTTTTCTCGTTGCAGTGAGGCTTTCATTCGAAAGTCGTAGTTCATCGCCGTCATACCGCAAGTATGCTTCACGCGGCGGGCAGTTTTGAACTCTACCTGCACACGTTGCTGCGCCCCATTCGATAATCAGGTTTCCTGACGACTCGTATCTAGGTTCCCCGTATTTTGCCACAAGTGCTTTGCGCATATCTGCGTGGAGTGGCGGCTTCGCTTTCTCACCGTATCTGTATCGCACACCGACCTCGCCAACTATCGTAATTCCAGGGCGATTCGGAAAGTCTTCGATGAGGGAGATGTCGATAGTCGTTACGGAATCGATGACAGCTTCGATTCGAGACTCGCAGTTTCCTGGAGTTCGCGGATCAGCAGACCTACCCGCTGAGGCAAAGGTCATTAATGCATCAGCGCAAGGACGTTTGGTTGTTGTGATCTTTGTAGCTTTACCTTGATTCAGTGCCGCCATTACTTCGGGTGAAGTCGAGTGGAGCCTGATGCCAAGAATGTCGAAATTTGTAACGTCGCGTTGCGATAGTGCGGGCCGTGCCGTCAAAAAATACAATGAGGCCAACGCTAGGCAGATAGAACGATGTTTCAAGCCAGCCTCCACGGAAAGAGACGCTGGTTCAGCGCCTTGACCAGGAAGTCGGAGACGAGGCCGATGATGCCGATAACGAGAATGCCGAAGATGATCTGGCCGGTGTTGAGCAGCGCCTGACTGTCGATAATCATATGGCCGATGCCAGACGACGAGCCGATCAGCTCCGCGACGATGACGTAAGTCCACGCCCAGCCGAGGACGAGGCGCAGGATCTCGGCGATCTCGGGTGCTGCATGGGGGATCATGACGCGTTGGACGAGCGTGCGGTCCGACGCGCCCAACGTGTAGGCGGCTTCGACGAGGTCGCGGCGGACCGCGCCGACCGCGACCGCGACCATCAGCACGATCTGGAAGAACGAGCCGATGAAGATGACGAGCAGCTTCTGCAGCTCGCCGATGCCGGCCCAGAGAATCAGCAGCGGGATGAAGGCGGACGCCGGCAGGTAGCGCGCAAACGAGACGAAAGGCTCGAAGAACGCTTCGACGGGCTTCCAGGCGCCCATGGCGATACCGAGCGGGACAGCGAGTGCCGCCGCCAGGAAGAAACCGCCGACCACGCGCCAGATGGTCATGCCGATATCGTAGAGGAAGCCATGCTGTGTGAGTAGAAGCCAGCCTTCGCGGATCATGGTGACGGGATCGGCGAGGAAAGTTCTCGACACATAGCCGCCGATGGTGGCCCAGGCCCAGGCGGCGAAGAACAGCGCGAAGAATGCGATGCCGAGCCAGATGCGGGCGATCGTTGACACGGGATCGAGGGGGCGGAGGCGCATGTGACTTATCGCAATGAAGGGGCCCGACCCGGCGGGTCTGACCCTGTGCCGTTTCGCTGCAGCCATGCCGGACGTGGGGTCAGACCCGCTGGGTCGGACCCCGGCGAGCCCGATCGACGCTACTTGATGAAGCTGGCGTCGATGATGTCTTCGATGTTCGGCGTCGACTTGATGATGCCGAGCTCGGTGAGGAGAGCGGCCGCCTCCTTCGAGAACTCCTGGATGCCGCCCGAGAAGAACTTCCTGTTCTCCTCCGGTCCCTGCCAGCGCAGGTACTTCGACGAGTTGGCGAACTGCTCGGCCGACTGTTTCACGTCAGCGCCCATGATGCCGTTGGCTTTGGCGGGCTCCTTCGCGATCATGTCGAGCGCTTCGTAGTAGCTCTTCACGATGTTGGCGATGGCGGCCTTGTTGTCGGCGATGAATTTGGGCGTGCAGCCGAAGGTGTCCATCACCATCGGATAGTCGAGCGTGGTGGCGATGATCTTGCCGGCTTCCTTCTTGTCGCGGACCTGGCCGAGATAGGGCTCGTAGGTCATCGCGGCGTCGTTCTGGCCGGCGATGAAGGCCTGCGCTGCCGGGCCGGGTTCGAGGTTGACGACGGTGACGTCCTTCACGGTCATGCCGTTCTTCTTGAGGAACCAGGCCAGCGCGAAGTAGGGCGCGGTTCCAGGCGCGGAGGCAGCGACGGTCTTGCCCTTGAGGTCCTTGATCGAGGCAATGGAGTTGCGGACGACCATTCCATCGGCGCCGTAGCTCTTGTCGAGCTGGAAGAGCTGCTTGGTCGCGACCCCGTTGGCATTCCAGGAGATCCAGGTCTCGACGGTCGTCGCCGCGCATTGGACGGCGCCGGAAGCGATGGCGAGATGGCGGCTCGCCTGCGGGATCTTGGTGATCGTCGCGTCGATGCCGTTCTTCTTGAAGATGCCGGCTTCCTTGGCGAGCGTCAGCGGCGCGAATCCGGTCCAGCCGGATATGCCGATGGCGACCTTGGTTTCTTGCGCCGATGCAGCGGTTGCGAGGGCGAAGCCCATCGCGAACGATGTCGCGGCGGCGATGGCTGTCTTGGTGGAACCCATGAGAGATCTCCATAACGGGTGCCGCCGCAGTGTGGTGCAGCGGATCGTCACGAATGTCTCATAGGGAGGAGATGTTGGGAAGCGCATCCATTCACAGGATGCAATCTGCATCTCAATTTCGCACGTGCTGAGAAAGTCGGGTCGCGCAGTGCTTGACCCGAGCTACGGCGCGGCTGTTGGTCGTGCGCGGTAGCAAAGAGGTGCGGTGCGGGCAATCGCCCTACCGCACCCTACAAGATCTCAATACGTGCGCGCCTTGGGCGGGATGTACTTGATCTCGTTGGTCATCGTGTAGGTGTGGACCGGGCGGAAGTCGATCTTCACCGACTGGGTCGCGTCGTCGGCCCAGGTCAGGGTGTGTTTCATCCAGGTCTGGTCGTCGCGGTCGGGATAGTCCTCGCGGGCATGGCTACCGCGGCTTTCCTTGCGCTGCTCGGCGGCGACCATGGTGACGACAGCCTGGGAAATGAGGTTGTCGTACTCCATGGTTTCGATGAGGTCCGAGTTCCAGACCATCGAACGGTCGGTGACGCTGATATCGGCCGAGCCCTTCCACACGTCGTTGATGAGCTGCACGCCTTCCTGGAGAACCGGGCCATCACGGAACACGGCGCAGTTGTTCTGCATCACGCGTTGCATGCGCAGGCGAAGCTCCGATGTCTTGGTGCCACCCTTGGCGTGGCGGAACCGGTCGAGGCGCGAAAGTGCGAGTTCGGCGCTGTTGCCCGGCAATTCGGGCTGCGAGCTGCCTGCTTCGACGGTCTCGCCGCAGCGAAGGCCGGCGGCGCGGCCGAACACGACGAGATCGATCAGCGAGTTGGAGCCGAGGCGGTTGGCGCCGTGTACGGACACGCAGGCTGCTTCGCCCAGCGCCATCAGGCCGGGAACGACAGTGTCTGGATTGCCGTCTTTCAGGGTCAGCACTTCGCCGTGGTAGTTCGTGGGGATGCCGCCCATGTTGTAGTGCACGGTGGGCAGGACCGGGATCGGCTGACGGCGGAGGTCTACGCCGGCGAATACCTTGGCGCTCTCGGTGATGCCAGGGAGGCGCTCCGCCAGGATCGCCGGGTCGAGATGGTCGAGGTGGAGGTAGATGTGGTCCTTCTGTGGACCGCAGCCTCGGCCCTCCCGGATCTCGATGGTCATGCAGCGCGAGACGACGTCACGCGAGGCGAGATCCTTGAAGTTCGGGGCATAGCGCTCCATGAAGCGCTCGCCGTTGGCGTTGGTGACGTATCCGCCCTCACCGCGCGCGCCCTCGGTGATCAGGACGCCGGCGCCGTATATGCCGGTCGGATGGAACTGCACGAACTCCATGTCCTGGAGGGGCAAGCCAGCGCGAAGCACCATCGCGCTGCCGTCGCCGGTGCACGTGTGGGCGGACGTGCAGGAGAAGTAGGCGCGGCCATAGCCGCCGGTCGCCAGGATCGTCTTCTTGGCGCGGAAGCGGTGAAGCGTGCCGTCCTCCATGCATAGAGCGATCACGCCGCGGCACGTGCCTTCGCTATCCATGATCAGGTCGATGGCGAAGTATTCGATGAAGAACTCGGCGGAATGCCGCAGCGACTGGCCATAGAGCGTATGGAGCATGGCGTGGCCGGTGCGGTCGGCGGCGGCGCAGGTGCGTTGCGCGGGCGCGCCTTCGCCGAATTCGGTCGTCATGCCACCGAACGGGCGCTGATAGATGCGGCCGTCCTCGGTGCGGGAGAACGGCACGCCGTAGTGCTCGAGTTCGTACACGGCTTCGACGGCATTACGGCACAGGTATTCGATCGCGTCCTGGTCGCCGAGCCAATCGGCGCCCTTCACGGTGTCGTACATATGCCAGCGCCAATTGTCCGGACCCATGTTTCCAAGGGCGGCGGCAACGCCGCCTTGGGCGGCGACGGTGTGGGAGCGCGTCGGAAAGACCTTGCTGATGCAGGCCGTCTTGAGGCCGGCTTCGGCAGCGCCGAGGGTCGCACGAAGGCCGGAGCCGCCAGCGCCGACGACGATCACATCATAGGTATGCTCGACGAAGGTGTAGGCCTTGCCGGTGATCGCAGGCGACGCAACGCCGTTGTTCGAGGATTGTGCCATGGATTTGAATTCCGAAGGTAAATCGGGTTGGGCTGCCGGCGGACGGTGCAGGCGATCAGGTGTCGATGAAGGCGATCTTCATCAGGGCATATACTGCGACGACGCCCATCAAGATCACGAAGGCCGAGTTGAGCATCAGGCACAGGACCTTGCGGCCTTCCGAATGAACGTAGTCCTCGATGATGGTCTGCATCCCCAAGCGCATGTGGATCAGTCCCGTACCGACGAAAAGGATCATCGGAATCGCCACAATCGGGTGGGCGAGCGCGCGTCGAACTTCTCCGTAGTCGGCGCCGATCATCGCGACGACCAATGCGACGAACAGGGGGGCGAGGATCAGGAGTGCAACAGCGGTCATCCGCTGGCGCCAGAAGTGGTCCGTACCTTCCTTGGCGCTGCCGAGGTGGCGGACATTCTTCAGTGGCGTGCGCATCTTTTTGGAATCGATCACAGTAGCCCCCGCAGCTTGAAGATGTAGGCCCAGATGCCGCCGGTGATAGTCAGAGAGCCGAGAATGGTGAGCCAAGACATGGCGTTGACCATGCCCAGCGCGAACCCTCGGCCGGTGTCCCAGATCAGGTGGCGAATGCCGCCGAGTGCGTGGTGGATCAAAGCCCAGGTGTAGCCGACCATCACGGCAAGGCCGACCGGTGTCTTAAGTAGGCTCGTGAACAGCTCGTAGTTGCCGCGGCCGGTGGCAACGGCCAGAAGCCAACACACCATAATCACTGTACCGAAATACAATGCGGCACCGGTGATGCGATGGATGATCGACATCATCATGTTGATCAGCGGCGAATAGATCTGCAGATGCGGTGATAATGGGCGCGCGTCTGCATTCGGCCCGGAGTCGGCTTGCGCCATTCGGAACTCTCCCCCTCGGATGTAACGAGGGGGGTATAACGTGATGGTGCATCGCGATCAACGCAGGTGCAGCGTCAAAAGCTGCGTCATCCTGTGCGTGCCGTCTGGCATTCTGTATGCCAGACGGCGGTGTCAGAGCCTTGGGGTCTGAACCCATTCGTGCCGCATCGACGTTGGCGCGCGCTCAACTGAACGCTTCCACGATGGCCGATCCAAGGGCATGGCCACTTTCGAAGGCATGCTCGGCGAGGCGTCCGCGGCACCAGTCGCCGCCAACACCGACCATGTGCTCGCGTGCGAACATGAATGTTTCGCCCAGCGGCGTATCGCACAGGCCGTAGCGCCAGAGATGTGCTGCCATCTGCGCGGGTCGAACCGGCGGCAAGCTCAAGACGTGGCTGACCTCGGCCCATAGCTCTTCGGCCACGGCTTCCGGCTCCATGTCTTCGGTCTGCCGGGTCCACGTGGGGGCAGCGTGGACGACGATATGGTCGCCGCCAGTTGCGCGGCCAGGCTTGGAATTGTTTCGCGATACCCAGCGGACGATCTGGGACATGTCTGAATAGACGTCCTGTTCAGGCAGCAGCCGCTGATCGAGGCGCACCATCAGCGCCCAGCACGGCTGCATCCGGACTCGTTCCAACGGCTCTGCAAGCACGGGCAGGCGGCCCAGCAGAAGCTGGGCTTCGGGTGCGGGAACCGTAACGGCAACGGCGGCGAACGGGCCTTCGGAGGTCTGGTCGTCGAACCAAAGCGTCCACAACTTGTCCTTGCGCTGCAACGTGTGAACACGGCGGCCGAAAGTCATGCGCACGTTCTCGGCAAGCGGCCTCACGATCGAAGACATGCCGGGGGTGCCGACGTACCAAGTCGAGATCTGACCTTCGCCGCTGTCGCCTGCGTAGCCGCGAGGCTGCCATTTGCTGGCGTAATTGGTGGCGACCGTTTCGTCGAGGAAGGCTTTGAACTTGGCATTGCGGGCAGAGACGTATTGTGAACCGTGGTCGAACGGCACGACGCCAAGACGCGCTGTCCCCATGCGGCCCCCGACGACTCGATCCTGTTCGAATATCTGGACGTAGAACCCGGCGCGACGAAGCACACGGGCGCAGGACAGCCCCGCCATTCCAGCACCGATAACGGCAACCCGTTGCGTCACTACCGTCGCTTCTCGTGGTTGGCCGGATCAGTCAGCTCGCCTTCGACTGTCCGCGGCCGCTCATCACATGGGCACACCGAGCAAGGGGCACTATAGCAGCTGCATGATTAAGAGATCATTTTCTTTGTCCCATGGCGATGCATCTTCAACAGATTGATGGGCAATAGATACGCATGCCCGTTCTGCGCCGACATTTCGTAATGCGGCGCACTTCGCCTTGGTTTCGCCAGGTCAAGCATCAAGACCAGCAACATAACCCGACGCAGAACCGGGCCGAGCGCCTGAGACGCCCAGCCCGGATCTACTATTCAATGGATCTGAGATCTCAGTAGCCGGAGCCGGCCAGAGCCTTGGTCTGCCAGCTGGCGTCGGGTGCCACGTAGTTGGCGGAAGCTGGGATCGCCGTCGAAGCGATGGCGAGGGTCACGGCGAGGGCTGCGAGAACGGTCTTCATGGTCATCTCCTGGGTGTCTTTGAGTGTGTCTGTGGGTGAAGGGATCTGAGGTCTCAGTAGCCGGTGCCGGCCAGGGCCTTGGTCTGCCAGCTGGCGTCGGGCGCCACGTAGTTCGCGGAAGCCGGGATCGCCGTCGAAGCGATGGCGAGGGTCACGGCGAGGGCTGCGAGAATGGTCTTCATGGTGATCTCCTGGGTTTTGTCGGAAGTGAGCTTCATCTCGGCGGCGGCGCCGGCTGTCGTCCGTGCCGCTCGTGAAGCTATGTATGAACTGATCGGTTTCGATTATCAAATCACGCTCGATCACGAGTGCGAGAAGATCGCGTGAAGATTG
>CANJPN010000107.1 GCA_947475855.1 Bradyrhizobiaceae bacterium | reverse complement strand
TCTGGCACGATCTCAAGGCGCATCATCTGGCCCATAAGACATTCACCGATGTCGAAGCACTCGACCGCGAAATCCACGCGGCCGTGGAAGCCTTGAACAGCGAGCGAAATGTCGATTCGTTGGTCAACTGGCGAATCTCTGCTTAGTGCCGCCCGGGAAGGTTCTCAGGGCGGTTTGTATTGGAACGGACCAGGGCCGATCCGCCGGTCCGGGTTCATGAGTTGAATGCAGAGTCAAAAAACAACAGCAAAAATGAGTATGAGCAGCGACAGTATCGTAGACCGGACGACCTTCCACAAAGGCGGGCGTACCGGCATCCTTCTGATCCACGGGCTGGGCGGAACGCCCGTCGAGGTTCGCTTCATCGCACAAGGTCTGGCGCGAGCCGGCTTCACCGTGATGTGCTGCCAGCTGGCGGGGCACTGCGGCACGCCGGAAGATTTGCGTACCTCCACCTGGCGCGATTGGTGCGAAAGTGTCGAACAGGCACATGATCGCCTCAAGGCGGAGTGCGACACGATCATCGCCGGCGGCTTGTCAACGGGCGCCCTTCTTGCCGTCGATCTTGCCCGCAAGCGCCCGGACGAGGTCCACGGCCTGACGTTGTTCTCCCCATCGATCTATCTCGATGGCTGGGCGATGCCCTGGTACATGCCGTGGCTGCACTATCTTCGGGCCAGCGTGGTCAGGGTCGATATGAATCTGACCGAGCGGTCGCCCTATGGCTTGAAGGACGAACGCATCCGCGCCATGGCCGTCAGCGGCATGCAGAAGGGCAACGCAAAGGAGACCGGCTACTTCTTTACGCCGCTCAGGACGATGCTGAACTTCAACAGCCTTTCCGCGCGCGTCCGTCGTAAACTCGGCGCCATCTCCACTCCGACGCTGATTTTGCATCCTCGGCAGGACGATGTCGCCAGCTTGAACAACGCGCTGGAAATTCAGCGTAAAATGTCCGGGCTCGTCGAATTGGTGGTGCTCGAAGACACCTACCATATGATAACGCTCGACAAGCAGCGCCAGATTGTACTCGATCGAACCTCGGCCTTCGCCCTGTCGATCGAGCGAAAAAGGGCAGCTCGTCCAGTGGGATCGGCGGCGGCTCCCGCGGCCGTTCGTTTCCCGCGCCGTCTGGCCCGCTGAGCTTGGCCACAGAGATCTCGTTCCAGATGCCATCGTGCGACCTGCTCGCACGGTGGCATGTTGCAATTCTGACGCATGTGAACGGCTGACTGGCGGGGAGGGCTATCGGGTTTTCACCCATGCTTTAAGAGACTTGGGCACGATGTGATTCAAGGGCCGGGAGATGCCGGCGGATCGCAGGTCGAAGTTTCGGACTACAATCTTCGGGTCCGTATTCGCGTCAGTAGTATTCAATTAATACAAGACCTTGTTGACTGATTTGAATGTGTCAAGTTAGTGCAGTCGGCGCCGAGCCTCAGAGGGCTCTGGTGATGGTGCAGATAACGGGATGCTCGAATCACGTTTGATTGGCGCGAGCCGCCGTCGCTGTGTGAACCAGAATTCTGCTGAGAGCCCTGATGGGGCGCCTTGGCGATGATGGGCGATGGGCAGGTCGAAACAGAGGCATGCAGGAATGGCGAAGGCGAGTAAGCGGGCCGAGGGCGGGCTGTCCCGGGATCAGGTGACGGATGATGCCGAGCTGCTGCGGCTCGAAGCCGAGTACTGCTCGCACGGCGATACCGTCCACTATACCAATCCGCCAAAGCTGTTCGAGAGCTGCGAAGGCTCGTACATGTTCGACGCCGCAGGCACGCCATATCTCGATCTTCAGATGTGGTATTCAGCCGTCAACTTCGGCTATCGCAACGAGCGCCTCAACGAAGCCGTCCGCCGCCAGATGGACCGGCTCCCGCAGGTCGCCAGCCAATACCTGCATCGTGAAAAGATCGAGCTTGCGGCTTGGATCGCCAAGGACGCGCAAGCCAAGTTCGGCGAGAAGGGCCGCGTCCACTTCAACGTCGGTGGCAGCCAGGCGGTCGAAGACAGCTTGAAGCTGGTGCGCAACTTCAAGAAGGGCAAGAGCCTTATGTTCGCTTTCGAGGGCGGCTATCACGGCCGCACCCTCGGCGCCTCGGCGATCACCTCGTCCTACCGCTACCGCCGCCGCTTCGGCCATTTTGGCGATCGCGCCTACTTCCTTCCCTTCCCTTACCACTTCCGCGCGCCAAAAGGCATGAGCAAGGAAGAGTATGGCGAGCACTGTGTCGGCCAGTTGAAGCGCCTGTTCGAGAGCGAATATCAGGGTGTCTGGGATCCCAAGGTAGGAGAGGCCGAGTACGCTGCCTTCTACGTCGAGCCGATCCAGGGCACAGGCGGCTACGTCATCCCGCCAATGAATTTTTTCAAGGGATTGAAGAAGATCCTCGACGAGCGCGGCATCCTGCTGGTGGTCGACGAGATTCAGATGGGCGTCTATCGCACGGGTAAATTGTGGTCGATCGAACACTTCGGCGTGAAGCCGGACGTGCTGGTGTTCGGCAAGGCGATCACCAACGGCCTCAACCCCTTGTCGGGAATCTGGGCTCGCGAGGAGCTGATCAACCCGACGATCTTCCCGCCAGGCTCCACCCACTCCACGTTCAACGCGAACCCGATGGGCACCGCCGTCGCCCTCGAAACATTGCGCATGATCGAGGAAGGCGACTACGCGAAGTCCGTGATGGAGAAGGGCGCCTACTTCCTCGAAGGTCTGAAGGAGCTCCAGAAGCGCCACAAGATCGTCGGCGATGTCGACGGCCTGGGCCTGGCACTACGCATGGAGATCTGCGAGCCGCACGACAGCTTCACACCCTCGAAGGCGCGCGTCGACCGCATGGTCGACGAAGGCCTCGAGGGCAAGATCGAGATGGACGGCAAGCGCTACGGCCTGGTTCTCGACATCGGCGGCTACTTCAAGAACGTGATCACGTTTGCGCCGAGCCTAGACATCAGCCGCGGTGAGATCGATCTGGCCATGAAGCTGCTCGACCGTCTCTTGCAGAACGCCGGTCGTGGATGAGACGATCGGGACCATGCGCATGACCAAAATCCAGGCCGATCCCCCGATCATCGACCGCAGCATCTTCCATGATGGCGGTGACACGGGCGTTCTCCTCATCCACGGGCTGGGCGGGACACCCATCGAGATGCGGTTCGTCGCCCAGGGCTTGGCGCGTGCCGGCTACACGGTTTACTGCTGCCAGCTAGCGGGGCATTGCGGTTCGCCCGACCAATTGCGCGTTTCTCATCGCGAGGAATGGCGGGCCAGCGTCTTGGCGGCCCTCGATAGGCTGAAAAGCTGCTGCAGCACGATCCTCGTCGGCGGATTGTCGATGGGCGCTATCCTCGCGCTCGATGTTGCGGAGCGGCGGCCCGACGACGTCCAGGGACTGCTGCTGTTCGCCCCCTCCCTCAAGCTGGATGGTTGGGCGATGGGATGGATGAGCCGGCATATCCTGCCGCTCGTGCGGCCAACGCCCTATTGCTCCAAAGTCTTCATGAAGGAGCACGAGCCCTACGGCCTCAAGGACGAGCGTATCCGCGCGTTCGTCGTCAGCGGTATGCAAAGTGGCGACTCGAGCGCTGCTGGCGCGTTCTCCACGCCGTTGCATTCGTTCGCCCACTTCAGTGCACTGTCTGCCAACGTGAAGCGGCGGCTGCCTCGCATCAAAGCGCCCGCACTGATCCTGCATCCCCGCGAAGACGACATGGCGAGCCTGGAGAACGCGATCCAGATCCAGCGCCGTTTGAGTGGCATCGTCGAACTCGTGGTGCTCGACGACAGCTACCACATCATCACGCTCGATCGTCAGCGCCATCTCGTAGTTGATCGCTCCGTTGCGTTCATTCGCGGCCTCGAGCGCCAACTCGGCGTAGAGACTGTGGACAACACCGTGCGAAGACAGCGCCAGCGCGTGGAGTAGCGAGCAGGCGCATCCCGCTTGCTTGCAGCTCGCGGTGGTGTGAGCACGCATTTCGTGCGTCGGTTCAGAAGCACTTACCGTGCAAAACGGCTGTTCTTCCTCGCCCGTCTGTCGTACTTTGTCGAAGTTCCTCGAGAGCGAGGGCCATGACCGGCAAATCTGCAGACAGTTCCGCGAAATGCGGCGTATCGATCGCTGACATCGTTCACGATGGCGGTCGCTTTGGGTTCCTCTTGATACATCGTCTCGGGGGAAGGCCGGCCGATGTCGGATACGTTGCGGCCGGGCTCGCCTATGCCGGTTATTCGCTCAATTGCCCGTTGCTCTACGGTCATGGTGGTTCGCGCGCCCTACTCGCCGCCACCACGTGGCGTCAATGGTACGGCAGTGTGCGCTCGGCTCATGATACCCTGTCCGCGCGCTGCGATACCGTCGTTGTCGGCGGCCTGGGCGTAGGCGCGATGCTCGCGTTGGAACTGGCGATCGACCGGCCGGACAGCGTCCATGGTCTTGCACTTTTCGCTCCGACATTCTGGCCGAATGGCTGGGCCATGCCCTGGTATGGCAATGCTCTGAAGTTGATGGGCAGCAAGCGGCTGGCGAACCTGTTTCGCTTCGACGAGCGCCCGCCGTTTGGCATTAAGGACGACGCACTGCGTCGCGAGCTTTTGGACCAGCATACGCGCGACGGCCGTCCTGTCGATGATGTGCTTGGGCGATCCGGTGGCGCATTGCTGGAGGTCAAGTGGCTGGCAGAACACGTCAAACCGAGGCTCGGCCAAGTTACCCAGCCCTGCCTTATTTTTCATCCTCGCTACGATGACCGCAGTGCCTTGTCCGCCAGCCAGGATCTGCAAAAGGCGCTGAGTGGGGTTGTCGACCTGATCGTCCTCGACGACAGCTACCACCTCGTGACGCTCGACCGTCAGCGCGACATCGTCCTCGAGCGTGTTTTGGAATTCGCCGAGGCGCTGCCTGAGCTGATATCGCCGGCCAACCCGGAACAGGTTGATTGATCGGCCTCATCGCTGCACTTAGGGCATCAGACTATCTGCACAGTGCGGCGTTAAACTCGAAGCAGCGGATTCCAAAACGTGACTGACACAGGACAGGCCAGTAACGATCGGCGTGACGAGGCGACGCGCTGGTTCGAAACTCTGCGCGACGAGATCTGTTCGGCTTTCGAAGCGCTCGAAAACGATCTCCCCGCGGCAGCCCCCATGGCTGCCGATGCGAAGGCACCGGGTCGCTTCGTGCGAACACCATGGCAGCGCTCGGATCACACAGGCACGCCAGGCGGCGGCGGCGTCATGAGCCTGATGAAAGGACGCGTTTTCGAAAAGGTCGGCGTGCATACCTCGACGGTATTCGGCGAGTTCGCGCCGGAGTTCCGCAAGCAGATCCCCGGCGCCGATGAGGATCCGAGGTTCTGGGCGTCGGGCATTTCGCTGATCGCGCATCCCGTGAACCCGAACGTGCCGACCGTGCACATGAACACACGGCACGTCATTACGACGAAGTGGTGGTTCGGCGGCGGCGCTGACCTCACGCCGATGTTGAACCGCCGGCGCATGCAGGAGGATGCCGACAGCGCTGCATTCCATGCCGCGATGAAGGCTCCGTGCGCCGCCCACCCTGTCGCCGACTACGAACGCTATAAGACATGGTGCGAGGAGTATTTCTATCTTCCCCACCGCAAGGAGATGCGCGGTATCGGCGGCATCTTCTACGATTACCTCACACCGCCAGAAGAGCAGGGCGGTTGGCCGGCGGCACTCGCCTTCACCCAGGATGTCGGGCGCGCATTCAGGCACATCTACCCTATGATCGTGCGCGGCAATTGGATGACACCGTGGACCGACGCCGATCGCGACGAGCAATTGATCCGGCGCGGCCGCTACGTCGAGTTCAACTTGCTCTACGATCGCGGTACGATCTTCGGCCTCAAGACCGGCGGCAATGTCGACTCGATCCTGTCCAGCATGCCACCCGTCGTGAAATGGCCGTAGGTCGGGTTAGCAGTGCGGAGCGCTGCGTAACCCGACGTCTTTGTGATCGCCGCAATGGGAGGGAGGATGTCGGCTTACGCGATGCGAGTCGCTTCGCTCACCCGCCCTACGGTCCTATTCCCCGCTCGCAACCTTTGCCGGCCGGACGGGGCGGCGAAGGAATGCAGGTACGTTGTCGGCAAAGCCGCTGCCCGAGGCTTCTGGTTGCCGGCGGCCACTCTCGCGCGGGGCACGATCACGTTCACGCTGCTGGGTGGGACGTTCCTGACGCTCCGGGCGCGCTTGACCTTCCGGATGCGCGTGACGCTCGGGCCGATCCTGACGCGGAGGACGGTCCTGTGCCGGACGCGCAGCCTGCGGCGGACGCGGCTGCCGATCACCCTCGGCACGCGGACGATCGCTTTCGCGTGGCGAACGCTCGGAACGACGGCCCTCGCGCGGAGGCCCCTCGCGCCGCGCCTCGATGGCGGGCTGGTCACCCATGCCGGGGATCGCCTCCACCGGGCGGGGCTCACGCCGCGGACGATCCCTCCTGCGCTCGCGCTCCGGCCGCTCTGCACGCTCCGGCGCACGGCCCTCGGATGCAATACCTTCTGAAGCTCCCGCCGCGATCGGCAGTTCACCTTCGATCCGATCTTCGCGCGGTGCGTCACGACGTGGGGCCTCACGACGCGGACCACCTTCGCCGCCACGCCGCCGGCCTTCGGGACGGCCGCCAGAACGACCCTCGCCGCGACCCTCGCCGCGATCGGAGCCGCGCGCTTCGCCGCGACCACCCCCGGCCTTGCGATCTTCACCCCGCCCGCCAGTTGCGCTGCGACCGCGACGCTTCCGCTTGCCGGCATCGGCGAAGTCGGCCTCGGTCGGCGGCTCGCCGATCCACACCGGCTGCTCGCCTGTGACCTTTTCGATATCCTTGATGAGCTTGAGGTCTTCCGATGTCACCAGTGACAGCGAAACGCCTTCCTTGCCCGCACGGCCCGTGCGGCCGATGCGATGTACGTAGTCGTCGCCGGCCCAGGGGATATCGTAGTTGAACACGTGGCTGACATCCGGGATGTCGAGACCGCGCGCAGCCACATCGGAGGCCGCCAGCAGCATGATTTCGCCGTTGCGGAACTTGTCCAGCGTCGCCATCCGCGAACTCTGATCCATATCGCCGTGCAGAGCGCCGGCATTGAAGCCGTGCTTGACCAGCGACTTGTGCAGGATCGCGACATCGCGCTTGCGATTGCAGAATATGATCGCGTTGCGAACCTGCTCGGAGCCGATCAGTTCACGCAGCAGCTCGCGCTTGGCCCAGTCCTCGCCGTTCGTGCAAAAACGGAACTTCTGTGTGATCGTCTTCGCCGTCGTCGCCGGTTTCGCGACCTCGATCCGCACGGGATCCTTGAGAAAGGTATCGACGAGCCGCTGGATTTCCGATGGCATCGTGGCCGAGAAGAACAGCGTCTGGCGCCGCGGCGGCAGCATCTTACAGATCTTCTCGATGTCGGGAATGAAGCCCATATCGAGCATCCGGTCGGCCTCGTCGATCACCAGGATCTCGACGCCCATCAGCATGATCCGGCCACGTTGCAGATGATCGAGCAGACGGCCGGGCGTCGCAATCAGTACATCGACGCCACGATCGAGTTTCTTGACCTGTTCGTCCATCGACACGCCGCCGATCAGCAGCGCGGTGTTGAGGCGGTGGTTGACGCCGTATCTGTCGAAGCTCTGGGCGCACTGCGCAGCGAGCTCGCGTGTCGGGGCGAGGATCAGCGAGCGCGGCATCCTGGCCCTGGCCCGGCCTGTCTCGAGGCGCTCGATCATAGGCAGCACGAAGGAGGCGGTCTTGCCGGTACCTGTCTGGGCGATTCCGAGAACGTCGCGGCCCGTCACCGCGACGGGGATGGCCTGGGCCTGGATCGGCGTGGGCGTGGTATATCCGGACGCTATGATGGCGGCCTGGAGCTTTGGGCCGAGCGGAAGCTCAGCGAAGGTGGGGTTCTCCAAAAGTGTACGTCTCCCGAGCATCTCGTTGGTGCGTCGCTGCGGCTTGCCGCCGGTTCGCTACGCACGCGGGTCACAGCACACGGCGCCCACCAGTTGCGGGCCGTCGCGGTCTAAGGGACGCAGGGGGATTTGAGAAAGCCGGTGGTGTGCCACTATGCAGGGCAGATCAAGCTTGCGAGATTTCTTCGAAGCGAGCGCACTAGGCGTGTCAAAAGGGATCAATGAATCAAGACCCCTGCGTTCTTGACGTTCGGCTCATGACACAGAAATCCGCTGTTTTCAAGGCTGCAAGCAGGAACTAGCGCCTAGTTCCGGCGTTTTGGACGGGGATCTGGCAATCAGCGTCTTAACGGCATCACTCAGCATCACTCGTGGCGGGGCCTCAAGGAGAAGTTCGTTATGACCGAAGCGATGGCAGAACCCATGGTCCTGGTGCCCGGCCTGCTGTGCTCACCCGCTCTTTTCTCTCATCAGGTCAAAGCTTTGGGCGGCAAGAGACCGGTCCTGGTAGCCGATCACACACGTTCAGACCGGATGGAAGCGATAGCGGCGGACATCCTGGCGGTGGCCCCGCCGCGGTTCGCGCTGGCTGGGCTCTCGATGGGTGGATACATCGCGATGGCGATCGCCCGCGCCGCTCCCGAGCGGGTGACCCGCATCGCCTTCCTCGACACCAGCGCCCGCCCCGACCCGCCCGACCGCGAGGCAGACCGCCGCCGCCTCGTCGAATTGGCGCGAGCCAGGGGCGCCCGCGAGGTTCAGAAGGTTCTGCTGCCCCGCCTCGTCCATCCCGACAGGCTGACCGAAGCCGGCCTCGTCGAGATCATCCTGCAGATGGCCGAGGATACGGGCGTCGAAGCCTTTGCCCGCCAGCAGGAAGCTATCATCGCGCGTCCTGACAGCCGGCCGGGACTGGCCGCGATCAAGGTGCCCGCGCTCGTCCTCGTCGGCGAGCAGGACCTGCAGACGCCGCCCGACATTGCCAGAGAGATTGCCGACTCGACGCCGAACGCGAAGCTCGTCGTGATCCCGCACTGCGGCCACCTCTCGACCATGGAGCGGCCAGACGTGGTCAATGCCGCAATCGAGGCTTGGCTCGGCGCGTGAGAGGTGAAGCTCAGCGCGCCGGGGCGTCGGCAGGATCGTCGGGCAGCCAGCGATCGATCTGTTTGAGCAACTCGTCCGCGCCATTCATGCCGGCGTCGATCGAAATACAACGACCGTCCTTGCCGTGCACCACGAGGGGACCGGCGGGAGGACAGTACTCGACACGGGCAATGTCGCCCCAGCGGATCGAACCGCGCAACGAGGGCCCGAGCCAGCGCTCGATGCGCTGGCCATCCCAGCGCACATGTACGAGGAAGCAGACGACCAGCATGTACAATGCTGCCGCGCTGCCCGCGATGATCAGGCCGAGCAGGACCTTCATCTGGGTGGCTGCGTCAGCGCGCGACGAGCCCACGAACAACCATACGTACAGCATCAGCGCAGTCAGGCCCGCCGACAGAACTAAGGCAGTCCAATGCATGCCGCTCGGGCGCAAGCGCCGCCATCCGCCCGCCGCGTCCGATGCGCCCGGTTTCTGCAAACGGTGCAATCCCCACAGGACGAACGGCACCGCGCAGAAGATGACCAGATGCTTGATCGCCGTCGTGGAATCGAACACCCGATAGGAGGCGAGGCCGACGAAGGCGGCACCGACGGCAGTTGCAGCAAGGCGGTAAAGCATGGTGAGCACGCTCGCGGTGTGGGCACGGGCTTCCATCCTGCCATAGAGGTCTTGCAACTTGGTTTGCCAGCGTCTCCGGCGATCAGCCGGTAATCTATCAAATCAAAAAAAAAGGCTGGCGATCTGGAGGGCCTCCAACGCGCGGCCTTGGCCCGCGCTTTACGACAGGACGCCCCGGCTCGCGCCTCGACGGGGAACAGGCCCTGCAGACGCCGCCCGGCGTGGACAAGGAGACCGCCGACGCGACGCCCTTGGCGAAACTCGTAGTCATCGACCAATGAGGACATGTCTCGACGATCGAGCGACCCGGCGAGGTGAGCGCGGCGTTGGAGGATTGTCTCGCCGCCTGACGCAACCAATAAGCGCTTCAAACGTTTCCTTGCTGTGCCGCCGATCGAGCGGCACGTGTCAGGAGAAATCAAATGAAGATTGCAATCGCCGCAGCCGCCTTCTTGCTGGCTGGTTCGACGTTGGCGGCGATGTCCGCACCTTTGACGCCGTCTGCCGTTCAGGGCTCTGTTCCTGGCGTCGCGTCTGCGGAAACGGATGCGCTCGTGACCGAAGTCCGAGGCCGGCGCGGGCATTGGGGCAATCGCGGCCGACATATGGGCTGGTACAATTCCAATCGCGGCCGTCACATGGGGTGGCGCAACCGCCGCTGGCGCTGAGAAACTTCTTCGCCTGACGAAATGAAGGAGACGCCCTCGAACCAATCGGTTCGGGGGCGTTCGCACTCCCGGCTGGAACGTTGAGCGCCGAGCGTTACTTCGCGAATTCGGGAAGGCCCTGCTTCGGCGCAATGCTCGGCTTGATAGCATTGGGGTGATTGGGCGCCATCGGACAATCGATGCCGGCGCGCAGCGCTTCGCCATTCTGCTGTGCAGTCGGAGCCGCGGATTTAGACCCGCCTGCAGACGGCAGGATCACATTGGTTTCGACCGGCCGCGCATCGGTTGCGGGACCTCCCTCTGCAGTCTTCGCGCCGACCGCTCCTGCCTGTTCGGTGATCGTGGGACACGGCGGCACCACGCCGCTTTTCGATCCTTCGACCGGCGGCAGGTTTGACGGCTGCTGCTGAGCGTGCGCTGCGACCGAAAATACGGATGTGATCACGGATAGCAGGCTAACGGCGACTAACGAGACGCTTCGACTTTTCATCCCGTTTCCCTTTCCACGGCCAATCCAACCGGAACGACGCATCAGAACTGGAAAGGTTCCAGGTCCCTCGCGAATTACCGAAAGACGGGCGGTCTATAGGGGGGGGGGGAATCGGAGGGGGCCGCACCTCGACCGGGGACGTAGACCACTCGAGGGCACGCTCAGCGCCTCAATGCGCCTCTTCCCAGTTCGCCGCGGCTTTCGCTTCGACCTGGATCGGCACTTTCAGGTGGACGGCGGGAAGCGAGGCTTTCTCCATCACGTGCCTGGCGACGGTGATGGTCTTCTCGATCTCGGCCTCCTTGGCCTCGAAGATCAGTTCGTCGTGCACCTGCAGCAGCATGCGCGCTGTGCCCAGGCCCGCTTCCTCCAAGGCCGCCGGCATCCGGATCATGGCGCGGCGGATGATGTCGGCGGCCGAGCCTTGGATCGGCGCGTTGATCGCGGCGCGTTCGAGGAACCCGCGCATCGACGGGTTCTTCGTGTTGATCTCGGGATAGTGGATATGGCGGCCGAAGATCGTTTCCACGTAGCCATGCTCGTGCGCGAATTTCTTGGTGCGCTCCATGTAGTCGCGGATGCCGGGGAATCGCTCGAAGTAGGTCTTGATGTAGGCGCCGGCCTCCTCGCGGCTGATGCCGAGCTGGTTGGCGAGCCCGAACGCTGAAATGCCGTAGATGATGCCGAAGTTGATCGCCTTGGCGCGGCGGCGCGTTTCGGACGGCATGTCCTTGACCGGCACGCCGAACATTTCGGATGCCGTCATGGCGTGGATGTCGAGGCCGTCCTCGAACGCTTTCTTCAACTGCGGTATTTCGGCGATGTGCGCGAGCACCCGTAGTTCGATCTGGGAATAGTCGGCCGAAACGAGCTTGCATCCGGGTTCCGCGATGAAGGCGGTTCGGATCATCCGGCCCTCCTTCGTGCGAACGGGAATGTTCTGCAGGTTGGGATCGGTCGACGCGAGGCGGCCCGTCGTCGTAGCCGCCAGCGCGTAGCTCGTATGAATGCGGCCCGTGGTGGGATGAATGTGCTCGGGCAGCGAGTCCGTGTAGGTGGAGCGCAGCTTCGAGAGCTGCCGCCACTCGAGCATCGTGTTGAGCAGCTTGCGCGCGTCTTCGGGCAATTCCTCGTTGTTGGCGAGCTCGTCGAGTAAGTTGGCGCGCGTTTCCCATTGGCCCGTCTTCGTGCGCTTGCCTCCCGGCAGCTTCAGCTTGTCGAACAGCAGCTCGCCGAGCTGCTTGGGCGAGCCGAGATTGAAGCGCTGTCCACCTGTCGCCTCGCTCGCGAGTGCCTGCACTTCTTCTTCCAGCCGCGCGATGCCCTGCGCGAACTGGCTCGACAGCTTGCCGAGGATGGCGCGGTCGACTTTGATGCCGGCCGCTTCCATGTCGACGATGATCTGCAGCAGCGGCCGCTCCAGCGTCTCGTAGACCGTGGTCATGCGTTCAGCGACGATCCGCGGCTTGAGCGCGTACCACAGCCGCAGCGTCACGTCGGCATCTTCGGCTGCGTACTCGCTGGCCTTGTCGATCGGCACGCCGGCGAATGTCTTCTCGGACTTCTTGGCGCCGGGCGCGTGCGCGATCACCTGGTCGAACGAGATGCAGGTGTGCTTGAGATGGCGCTGGGCGAGGTCGTCCATGCCGTGGCTGCCGCGGCCGCCGTCCAGCGCGTAGGACAGCAGCATCGTGTCGTCGATCGGGGCGATGTCGATGCCGTAGCGCGACAGCACGAGCGCATCGTACTTGAGGTTCTGCCCGATCTTGAGCAGCGAGGCGTCTTCGAGCACCGGCTTCAGCATGTCGAGCGCGGCCGTCGCGGGAATTTGCCCCGGCAGCAGCCCGCCACCGCCGAACAAATCACCGCCACCGGATGTGTGACCGATCGGCACGTAGCAAGCGACGCCAGGTTCGACACACAGTGAGAATCCGACGATGTCGGCCCGCATAGCGTCGAGGCTGGTCGTCTCCGTATCGAACGCGAACCGGCCCGAAGCACGGCATCTGGCGAACCATTCGGCGAGCCGCTCCAGCGTCGTCACCGTCTCGTATTTGGACCGATCGATCGGTGTCTCGCGCGCGATCCGCAAGAGAGCATGCACGGCGGCTGACGGTGTCGCGACGCCGTTCGACACGGGGTCAGACCCTGCGAGTCTGACCCCACCGGAAGTCGCGTTCGTGTCTGGGGGCAGACCCGCAGGGTCTGACCCCGGCGACTTCAGAGACCCACCGACACTCCGCTCCAGCGGCGGCGGCGGCGTTGCACCGAGCCCTTCGGCAATCCGACGCGTCAGCGTGTTGAATTCCATTTGCTGCAGGAATGCGAGGAGGCGCTGACTATCCATCTCCTGCAAGCCCAGGACATCGACTGGGTGCTCCACCGGCACGTCCTGTTTGAGGCGCACCAGTTCGCGGCTCATGCGAGCCTTGTCCGCAAACTCGATGAGCTTCTCGCGCCGCTTGGGCTGCTTGATTTCACCGGCGCGCGCCAGCAGCGTATCGAGATCGCCGTACTGATTGATCAATTCGGCCGCGGTCTTGATGCCGATGCCGGGAACGCCCGGCACGTTGTCGACGGAATCGCCCGCGAGCGACTGCACGTCGACCACCTTGTCGGGCGGTACGCCGAACTTCTCGATCACCTCGTCGCGACCGATCCTTTTGGTTTTCATGCCGTCGAGCATGACGACGCCGGGCTGCACGAGCTGCATCAGGTCCTTGTCGGACGATACGATCGTGACGTCGCCACCCCGCGCAACGACTTCGCGCGCGTAGGTCGCGATGAGGTCGTCAGCCTCGTAGCCGTCTTGCTCGATCGAGGCCACGTTGAACGCTTTCACCGCGTCACGGATCAATGGGAACTGCGGCACCAGCTCTTCGGGGGCGGGCGGACGGTGCGCCTTGTATTCGGGATATATCTCGTTGCGGTAGTTCTCGCGGCCGGCATCGAAGATCACGGCGATATGGGTCGGCGCCTCGGACGCCTTGGACTCCTGGATCAGCTTCCAAAGCATTCCGCAGAAGCCGTGCACCGCGCCGACTGGCAACCCATCGGAGGGCCGTGTCAGCGGCGGCAAGGCGTGGAACGCACGGAAGATGTAGCCCGAGCCATCGATCAGATAGACATGGCTGCCTTTGACGATCGGTACGGGATCGCCGTCGGGCACGTAATTGCCGTTGGTGTTGCGGGCGGCGCGCTGCGGCGCCGGTTGGGGAGCTGTGTCGGTCATGCCGGGGTTTTAGCAGGATGCCGCAGGGCAGGTAAGCGCCTTGGCACGCAACCTGCCGGAGTTGTGCCGCTGCCGCGGCGGGTTACGCTTCGCTCACCCGCCCAACGTCGCCGATGTAGCCGTAGGGCAGGTAAGCGA
>CANJPN010000106.1 GCA_947475855.1 Bradyrhizobiaceae bacterium | reverse complement strand
GGGCTGTGGACAGCGGGGAAGAAATTTTTTTGGCGCCCCGCGGCGTTGCTCTCCGGTCGGCCTACGGCCTCCCTACGCGCAACGCCGCGGGGCCCCTTGCCTCCCCCGCCTCGTACACCACGTCCTGGGACGCGCCCCCACCTAGGCACATCCCGGGAGTGGATAAATCATGAAATTTCACCATCTCCCGGCATCGGACGAGCAGCGGAAATTGGACACTCACCTGTCCAAATGCCCCCCAGCGACGGAAATCCGGCGGCGCCAGCGTTCCTCACATCAGACGACCGGTTCGACACACGGAGTATCGACCGCTCGCTCGCTTCCTGAGGAGTTTCAAGATGACTAAACGCAAGCTGGCCCTTGCCGCTGGCGCACTCGTCCTGATCGGCGGCGCTGCCGCGATCGCAGCCGTCGGGCACCGCGAAGGTCGCATGCACCGTGACCGCATGCCCGGCATGGAGGACTTCGCCCAAAGTCCAGAACGGGGCATGGGCGAAGGCATGGGCGACCGCAGGAGCGGCCGCTTCGGCCGAGGCGAACCTGGCAGCGAGGACATGCGACGCGGCTGGCTCAGCCGATCGGTGACAGCCGACGAATTCGATGCCCGCACCCGAGAGCGCTTCGCCCGTCTCGACAAGAACAGCGACGGCATCGTCGACGCGGCCGAGGTCGAAGCCGAAATCGGTCGCATGACTGAAAGCCGCGGCCCCATCCGCGAACGAATGATGCAACGCTTCGGCGCACGCTTTGACGCCGACCGCGATGGCAAGATCACACGCCAGGAAGTCATCGAGCGCGCCAAACGTGACTTTGCCCGCATGGACCTCGACGGCGACGGCCGCATAACCGACGCCGACCTTCCCCCGATGATGCGAGGACGCGGCGTGCTGAAGGGCGAGACCGGCCGCATGGGTGGAAACGGTGGCGCATTCGGGCTGGGCCGCATCGTCGGCGCCGACGCCAACAAGGACGGGATCATCACGTTGGACGAATTCGTTGCCGAGGCCGGCCGGCGGTTTGAGATGTTCGACCGCAACAAGGACAATGCAATCGACAAGACCGACCGCGATGCGATGACGAAGGAAATGACGGACTATCGCGTCCGCCGCTTCCTGCATGCCCACGGCGCCGGCAAGGACAACCGTGTGACACGCGAGCAATTCATGGCCGCAGCCAAGGAGCGCTTCGCCGAGCATGACATCAATAATGATGGTCGCCTCGACCGCGAGGACGGTGGACGAGGCATGCGCATGCAGCGCGGTCCCGGCATGGGAGAACGCGGCCCAGGTGGTCAAGGCATGGGCGGACGCGGACCCGACGAGCGCGGCCCTCCCCGCTGACGATCGGTCCTAGAGGCAGCCGGCGGGCTCCCCCCGCCGGTTGCCGGCTCTCCAGCGGCTTCCTTGGGCATCGCCCAACCGCTAGAGGTGTGCAATCCTGGAGACGCGCCCTGATGGCTAGCCGGACAGCGCACCGCAGCCACATAGAGGATCGACCGGCAATTGCTGTTGGCTGTCGCATGAAGACTGCAGGTGATGAGCGCACGCTGGTGGCGAGGCTTCGCGCGCGCGACGCTGGAGCTTTTCGTGTTCTGATTGAGCGCCATATGCCCTTACTGCTCGGCGTAGCGAGGCGAATACTTCAAGACGAGGCGGAAGCCGAGGACGTCGTGCAGGAAGCCTTCGTGAAGCTCTGGCAGAGCGGCGCAGGACTGGAGATCGGCGACGCGGGCGTGCGGCCATGGCTTCGCCGGGTCGTCACGAATCACTGCATCGACCGTATCAGGGCGGGCCGACGCACCGACGTGACCGATGAAATACCCGAGCAGCCCGTTGCTGCCACCCAATTCACGAATCTCGCCGAAAGCGACCTGTCTGCGCGCATAGCCCGCGCGATGCAGGACCTTCCCGAACGCCAGCGGCAAGCGCTCGCCCTGTTCCACTTCGAAGGACTGAGCCAAAGCGAGGTGGCTGCAGCGCTGGCAATCAGCGACGAGGCCGTGGAATCCCTGCTTTCGCGTGCCCGGCGGACACTGCGGAGCACACTTAAAGAGGAATGGCGCCAGCTTCTTCCAGGCGACAGCGGTGAATCATGAGATCAGAGCGAGAGATGACGCGGCGAAGCCCCGCGGCCCCACCCAAAAAGGCAAGCCGAGCATGACGACCAGCAACGAATTCGAGACGCGGCGAGCCGAACTCGCTGACCTCATCGACGGCTGGGGCGGCAACCCAGCCCGTTGGCCGCCGCGCGTGCGTGCCCGGATCGCGACACTCTCTGTCACGGTTCCCGAAGCTCCCGCCCTTCTGGCCGAAGCGCAAGAACTCGACCGCCTGCTCGACACCACGAGTGGAATAGAGGCCCCGCTTTCCCCTGCGCGATCCTCTGTGCTCACCGATCGGATCATCGCCGCCGCCATGGCCGAACAGATCCCCGCCATGGCCTCGGCTGCAACCACACCTCTGCAATCCAGCGACAACATTGTCGCATTCCGGCCAAAGCCGCAGCCTCCACCGCTGGCGATGCGAGGTTGGCAGACCGCCGGTCTTATCGCAGCAAGCCTCATGGCCGGCATCTATCTCGGAGACAGCCTCAATCTCACGCCTGTCCTGCAGGAGTTGGCCGAGGCCGCGGGCATGTCGACGATCATCGATCCCGCGATCTCGGCAATGGGCGACGACCTCAACGACGAGGAGACGCTATGACCGATCCCCTCGCCCCATCGCTGCCCACGCGACGCCCATGGCTACGCTATCTGCTGATCGCATCGCTGGCCTTCAACGCCCTATTGATCGGAGTGATCATTCGCGGATTGTGGATTGCGCGCGCCAATTTCGCCCTGGGCGGCGGAGCCGTCGAAGCGTCGATCCCTGCGTTCGTCAGCACGCTCCCCCAACATCGCCGCGATGAACTGCGTCGTGGAACTCTTCCCGATCGCCCGATAGCGATGCTGCGTCCCCTTCGAATGGAAATGCGCCGGGCACGAGCCGATGCGGCTCGCACCTTCCTCGCAGAGCCATTCGACAAACAGGCCTTTGTCGCGGCTCAAGAACGATTGTTCGAGGCGGAAAATAACCTCCGCCGCGCCATCCAGAAGATGCTGCCCGAACTGGGCGAACGCCTGACCGCGGCGGAAAGGCGCGCCTACATGAATTGGCGCGGCCACTGGGCCGGTCCCAGAGGCGGCCAAGGAGGTGACCAGGGAGACCGTCGGGGAAGATGGCGCGGCGACCGCAGCGAGCGCGGTGACGGTGATGAGCCCGCCACCGGACCGCGAAGGAACTGAACTCGACCTCCTTCAGGCGCTGCGAACCAGTTCTCCCCCGAAAAACAAATCTTGCGTGCACTGCTCCAGCGTGGTCCGCAGGCGAAGGCCCCCACTATCCATTTCAGCCTCGAGCCGGCAATCCATCAGATCGAGCAAGCCCGAAGCGAGCCACAGCGCCAGTTCCCGGCGCCCAAGCCCGATCTCGAAATGCGATAGCTCCGTCCCCGGCTGGATCAGCGGCGCAGCCCCTTCCACGACATCAGCCACCTCGACGACGAGCTCCACCTGCCCATGCACGCTCGCTGCCCTGATCCGGATAGAACTGCCGGCAGCGGCCCGCGAATGAGCAATCGAGATCAATTGACGAATGGCCCGCGGCAGGATCCGTCGGTCCCCCCGCACCTCGAGCCCTTCGCTGATCTGCGCCTCCACCACGACGCCCCGGCCGAGATCTCGCCATCCGATGTCTTCCAGCGCGCCATCCAGCAACGGGGCGAGCGCGATATCCTCGAGCACAGATACCTTGGGCTGGGCCAGCACTGCCGTCATGGTCAGCGCGTCCTCCGCCGCCTTGAGCAACTCGACACCGCTCGTCCGGATATGGCCCACATATTCGCGATACCTCGCGTTGCCTATCGGACCAAATACCTCCTGCTGCATGGCATCCGAGAAGCCGATCACGGCATTGAGCGGCGTCCGCAGTTCATGGCTGATGCTCGCCAATAGATCGATCCACTGACCTATCGCCCCGGTCGCCCCCCGCTCGAGCGGCCGAACGTTGGACCAGCCCTGGCCCATCTCCAGCGCACCACTCTCGGCCCGGATGGAATCCACCCATGGACCGGCGTCGGTAGCAACCGCCATCCTGCAATCCCCCAGAAATCGATATGCCCTGCCGCCCAGCTTCCGCCGTCGAGATCCGGAACCGCGCCACCCCGCCGAATCGCTGGAATACACCATGCCGTGATCCGGCACGATCTGTCGAGGCTCAACGATTCGGGCGCAATAAAGGCAGACTAGAGTGGGTAAAAACAGCAACAGCTGCCGCAACTTAGATCCTTCTTGAAAGGCATCTACACATGCGCTGACAACCCCAGGGAGCCAAGTGCCCGGCGGCCGGCACTGCTACTCGATCATCTTCGATGCAATCTCGAACACGTCACGCGAAAGGCCATCGGTCTTCGCGATCCCCTGCAGGACCTTGCGCGCCTGCCGCCGCCGCTCCGGCTCGAGCGCCCTCCAGCTACGGAAGGCATTCAAAAGCCGCGCCGCGATCTGCGGATTGAACTTCTCGATCGCCAGCACTTGGGTGGCGAGGAACTGATAGCCCGCGCCGTCCGCCCGATTGAACTGGGAAGGGTTCCCCAGCGCGAAGTTGCCGATCAGCGCTCGCACCTTGTTGGGCGCAGTCAGCGAGAACAAAGGATCTTTCATCAGGGCCTTTACCCGATCCAGTACGTTCGCCTCCGCCGCGATCGCCTGCGCCGCAAACCAGGTATCAATGACGAGATGATCGCCCTTCCACCGATCGTGGAACGCCTGCAGCACCTCGTCTCGCTCGGGTGCCTTGCTTTCAGCGATGAGATAGAGCGCATGCGCCTCGTCCGTCATGTTGGTCGCTCGCCGGGAATGATCGATCAGGCGCTTGCGGTCGGCCGGCGTATCCCGCGCAGCGAGCAGGCTCAGCACCGTATTGCGAAGCGCGCGCCGCCCGGCACCGGCAGCATCCGGCGAGAACACGCCCTTGGACGCATGCTTCTGGTAAAGCCGCTCCAGATCGTCGCCCAGCAGCGTGCCGACGAGCTTTACGAGCTGCCTGCGCGCCGAGTGGATCGCGCCCGGATCTACGTTGCGCGCAATCTCTCGCGCGATGTCGGATTCACTCGGCAACCGGAGTAGCTCTGCAACGTAGGCCGGCTCCAGCTTCTCGTCGGCAATGATCGTCTTGAGCGCCGCCACATACGCAGCCCCCTTGGAGGAGCGCTTCCCCGCCTCCCGCGCACGCACCAGATGTATGAGCGTACGCATCGCGTAGTCGCTCGCCGCTTGCCAGCGGTTGTAGGGATCGCCGTCGTGCACCATTAGAAATTCCAGATCGCGCTCTGCGAGATCGATGGAAAGCTTTACCGGTGCGGAAAAGCCGCGCAGCAGCGATGGCACCGGCCGCGAAGTCACCCCACTGAACCGGAACGTCTGCTTGCGTTCCCGCACATGCAGGATGCCGTCACGCACTGGCGTGCCGTCCGCCAGCAACATCGGTATCTCGACTCCGTTCGCGCCGATGAGCCCGGCGCGAACTGGAATATGCATCGGCTTCTTCTTCGGCTCACGTGCCGTCGGCGTATTGACCTGTTCAAACGTCAGCTCGGCTGCCTTGGCAGCGCGGTCCCACGTCAATTTCGCAATTAGCTCTGGCGTTCCCGATTGGCCATACCACTGCTTGAACTCGGAGAGATCGACGCCAACAGCGTTTTCGAAGCTCTTGACGAAATCCTCGACGGTCGCCGCCTCTCCGTCATGGCGTTCGAAGTAGAGGTCCATACCCCGGCGAAACCCATCGCGGCCCACGATCGTCTCGATCATGCGAACGAGCTCCGCGCCCTTTTCGTAGACCGTCGCCGTGTAGAAGTTGTTGATCTCGATGTATTGATCCGGCCGCACGGGATGCGCGAGCGGCCCCGCATCCTCTGGAAACTGGGCTGCCTTCAGTTGCCGCACATCGGAAATCCGCTGCACCGGCCGCGAGCGTTCGTCAGCCGAGAACTCCTGGTCGCGATAGACCGTGAGACCCTCCTTCAGGCAGAGCTGGAACCAGTCGCGGCATGTGATGCGGTTGCCGGTCCAGTTATGGAAGTACTCGTGCGCGACGACGCTTTCGATCGCCTCGTAGTTCGCGTCCGTTGCAGTTTCAGCCGAAGCCAGGATGAGCCGGTCGTTGAAGACGTTGAGGCCCTTGTTCTCCATCGCGCCCATGTTGAAATCGGACACCGCGACGATATTGAACACGTCGAGATCGTATTCGCGGCCGAACCGCTTCTCGTCCCATTTCATCGAGCGCTTCAGCGAATCCATCGCCCAGTGCGCCCGGTCTTCCTTGCCCGGCTCCACGTAGATCCTGAGATCGACCTGGCGGCCCGACAGCGTCTTGAACGTCGACGCGATCGACGCGAGATTGCCGCCGACCAGCGCGAACAGATAGCAGGGCTTGGGGTGTGGATCTTTCCACACAGCGTAATGCCGACGCCCTCTGTCGACCGTGCCTCTCTCGACCGGGTTGCCGTTGGCAAGCAGCACCGATGCTTCATCAAGGCTTGCCTCCACCCGCACGGAGTAAATCGAGAGAACGTCGGGCCGGTCGAGGAAATACGTAATGCGCCTGAAGCCCTCCGCTTCGCATTGCGTGCAGTAGATGCCGCGTGACCGATAAAGTCCGTTGAGCGCCTTGTTGGCCTCCGGATTGATCCGCGTCACGATCTCGAGAGTGAAGCCGTTCTGCGGCGGCGGCGCGAATATCAGATGCGTCGGTGTCTGCTCGTAGTCCCCCGCCGCTTGCAACTTTCCGTCGAGTTTGACGCTTTCGAGTTCCAGCAACTCCCCATCGAGCATCAACGCTGGCTTGCTCTCCGTCGACAACGGATTGGGCTTGATCTTCAGCCGCGAGCGCACCCGTGTCTCGGTCGGATGCAACGACACGTCCAGCGCCACCGTCTCAATCAGCCAGGGCGATGGCCGATAGTCCTTGAGGCGGATCGGGCGCGGCGTATCTGTTTTCATGAACGATGGTCTCCGGGCAGGTTATGGATTGCCCGCGACCATAGAGTGTATCGCCGTCCGGCTAAAGCCCGGACCGGCATCGATCGACCAACGTCGGAGCTCCGCTCAGATCCGCGGTTTCACCCCGACCACGCGCCAATCGCCGGCGACGAAGCGCATCTCGACGACGACGTCCGAGTCCGCTGCAGCCGCGTCCTTTGCGATACCGACTTCGAACGCCAGCGGCCCGAGAAAACCGAACCGCTTGATGTTCGCGTAACCGAAGCTCGGCGGCGTGGCATTCGCATCCGTGGCAACCGGCGTTGATGCTGACGGCGACATGGCGGGCTCCGCCTTTGGCGCACCGCCCCCCACTCCAGGAATACCGAGCCTGCCGGCAATCTGACCGAGCCCGCCGGGAAGCTGGATGTTTGCACCACCACCTGCTGCCGAGCCGCCGCCCAGTCCAGGCAGCCCGATCTTGCCGATCTGCTCCTTCAGAATGCGCTCCGCATTCTCTTTCAACGCCCCCCTGTCATTGACCACGCGAATGAGATTAGGGGCGGTGACGAGATGCAAGAGGGCCGTATCCACGATCTTCGGCACCACGTCGGCCTTGATCTGGTTCAGGATCGCAGCCCCGGCAGGCCCGGCCTGTGCCTTGAGCTGCTGATCGTAGACTTCGCCGACTTTCTGCACCGCCAGCGGCTTCAATGTCTCGCGAACATCCGCGAATGCAATCTTACGCTCGAGCGTCGCGTTGTCTCTGGCTTTGATCGCGGTCGCAATCTGGTAACCGCTCCAGCCCGGCCATGCCACGTAGAAACCGAGCAGCAGCAAAATGAAGATAGCAATGAGACGCTTCATGGGTGAGCCTCCGGACGCTCGGCAGGCGAGAATCACTGCTCATTTACCATATCTCATCCGGCGCATCGATGCCGACGCCGCCACCTTCCCCATCCATCGTCCCGGCGAACAACCCGATCAGCGCCGTGTTTCAGCCGCGCACTTGTTGAGTTCCTGTTCCCGCAACTGCGCCTGACGTTTCCATTGATCCGGACCGACCGACTGGCACCAGTGCATGTGCGACGTGCGATCGAATGACCAGGACTCGCCTTTGAAACCACATTTGCGGTCGACATTGACCTTCTGCTGTTGCAGCGCCGTGTTGGCGTACCAGTCGCATGTCGCCTGAGCCGAGGCGATCGAGGCCGCAGTGGCCAGGCCGAAACCGAAGGCGGCGATGGCAGCAAGAGAGCGAAGCGTAGCCATGGGGCTTGGTCCTTGCGAATGCAGCTCGGCTGGCGATGAAGGCATTCTCACCAGAAATCCTGGCTGGAATTCCCGTCTCTCGGAAGATGTCTCATATTCCAAAGAGCCAGTCACCCCGGTCCGTCCCCGGTTCCCGTCCCCTCGGCCGATGACTCCCGCAGGAGTGGCACTCCTGCCGCACCTGCTGGCATCCTCGGCATAGTCACGTCTATCAGCTTCGCCATGAACCCCCGCTGAATGCAGCATTTTCCGGAAGTTGCAGGCATTCGTGGCGTTCCCGAGGCAGCGACCGTCCGGCCAGCCGTTCCCGTAATCGGTGCACACACATCGCCGCCGGCCACACTGAGCTCTCGAATCGAATTAGAACCATGCCGGCGTGGCGATGATCGTACCGACCGCCCCGAAGGAGCACCGTCAGGGAATGGCACTGTCCGCGATCGACGACAGGACGGCGATGAAGCTGACTTCACGCCCGCCGGCTGCTGACTTGACCGAAGCCCAGGCCGTGCTCGAGCGGGTATTCGGCTACAAGAGCTTCCGCTCTCACCAGCAGGCCATCGTCGAGACGCTCATCGGCGGCGGCGACGCGCTCGTCCTCATGCCCACCGGCGGCGGCAAGTCCCTCTGTTACCAAGTACCCGCGCTGGTCCGCCCTGGTACCGGCGTCGTCGTTTCCCCGCTGATCGCTCTGATGCAGGATCAGGTCGACGCCTTGAAGCAGGTCGGCGTCAACGCGCGCTTCTTGAACTCGACGCTCGGCCGCGCCGAGCAGGACGAGGTCGAGCGCGAACTGCGCAGCGGCGTCCTCGAAATCCTCTACGTCGCACCCGAGCGCCTCGTGCAAGAGCGCACGATGTCGATGCTCTCCCGCGCCGACATCTCGCTGTTCGCCATCGACGAAGCGCATTGCGTGTCGCAGTGGGGCCACGACTTCCGCCCGGAGTATCGCCAGCTCCGTATCCTCGCCGAGCGCTTTCCGAACGTACCGCGCATCGCGCTGACGGCGACCGCCGACGAACGCACCCGCGACGAGATCATCACTGAGCTTGCACTCGGCGACGCACGCCAGTTCGTGGCGAGCTTCGACCGCCCGAACATCCGCTATACCATCGCCGAGATGGGCAGCCTCAGCGCCCGCGAACGCATGTGGCAGTTCATCGATGGCGAACATCCCACCGATGCCGGCATCGTCTACTGCCTCTCGCGCAAGTCCGTCGAGGAAACCGCCGCGTTCCTGAAAGCGAAGGGCCGCAGCGCACTCGCCTATCACGCCGGCCTCGATCCGAAGATCCGCGCGAAGGTGCAGCAGCGCTTCCTTGCCGAGGACGGCATGATCGTCGTCGCCACAATCGCGTTCGGCATGGGCATCGACAAGCCCGACGTGCGTTTCGTCGCCCATCTCAACCTGCCCAAGACGATCGAGGCCTACTATCAGGAAACCGGTCGCGCCGGCCGCGACGGCGACCCGGCGAACGCCTGGCTCGCCTACTCGCTGCAGGATGTGATGCAGCTTCGCCAGTGGATCGCCCAATCCGAAGGCAGCGAAGCCTTCAAGCAGGTACAGCGCGGCAAGCTCGACGCGCTCATCGGCCTCGCCGAGTTGCCGACATGCCGCCGCCAGGCGCTGCTTGCCTATTTCGGCGAGCAGATGGGCCAGCCATGCGGCAACTGCGATAATTGCATCGAGCCGCCCGAGACCATCGACGCGAGCTTGCCCGCGCAGAAGGCGCTATCGGCCGTCTACCGCACGGGTGAACGCTTCGGCGTGCACTATCTCGTCGACCTCCTTATCGGCAAGGCCGACGACCGCGCGATCCGCAATGGCCACGACAAGCTAAAGGTGTTCGGCCTTGGCACGGAACTCGACGCATCAGGCTGGCGCTCGCTCTACCGCCAGCTCGTCGCCGGCGGAATGCTGACCGGCGACGAGGAAGGCCGTGGCTCACTCCTGCTCACCGACCGCGCCCGCCCCGTGCTGCGCGGCGAGGACACGTTCCGCATGCGCCGCGTGCTGTCGGTCGACAAGCCCAAGCGCAAGGAGCGTCGCGAGCGTGGCCGCGGCAGCTCGTCCAGCGCCGCAGCCGGCGACAAGACGCTCGTCGCAGCTCTTCGCGAACTCCGCGCCAGGCTCGCTTCGGAAGCCGGCGTCCCGCCCTACGTGATCTTCCACGACAAGACGATCGCGGACATCGCCTCGAAGCGCCCGAAATTCACCGGCGCGCTGGAAGACATCTACGGCCTCGGCGCGCGCAAGATCGCGAAGTTCGGCGCGGCCATCATCGAGGCCGTCACCGGCAGCCGCCCCCATCCCATGCTCGACAACAAGTTGTCGGTCACGATCAACCAGACGCTGGCGCTGCACATCGCCGGCAAGGACGCCGCCGAGATCGCCGCCGAGCGCGGCATCGAGAAGAACACGGTGATGGGCCATTTCGCCGAAGCAATCGAGGCGGGACTTCTCGAAGCCAAGAACGTCGTCGGCCTCGACCAGAGCGAGATCGACGAGATCCACGCCGCCTTCGAGCGTCACAGCACCGTCGACTCCGGCCGCCTCGGCCCCGCCCACACCTCCCTCGGCGGCCGCTACGACTACGGCACGCTCAAGTGCATCCTGGCGGAGCTTGCGTAGGGTGCAATGACGCGAGAGGAAGCAGAACGAATTGTTGCCGCGTTGCAGCGGGCAGGCGACGGGATCGACCAGTTGGATGATCACATCTCAACGTTGCCCGACAAAGATCTCCAGAAGTTGTTGCGAACGCCGGTGGGCCCAATACTGGCTGCGCACTATGACCTGATGTCGATAGTCACGGATCGGTTTCCGGAATTGAACCCCTACCCGGACGATTGAATCAGCAACCCCGCAAGGCGAAGTTAGCGCCGTCTCGGGCGATACGAGGGCCTACGCGGCCCACGTGCTCCTGCGCGTGATGCGCCCGCATGCCTTCGGCATAGCGCGCCGGCGCCTGGACCCGTCTTGGGGGCGCCAGCTTTCCGATTGTGCAACTCAAAGGGCGGGTTTCCAAAGGCCCGGGGCCTTTGGTGGGGTCGTAGGGGCAACGCCCCTACATGCCGTCAGGCATTGCTAACTTGACCACGCGACGCGCTATCGACTCCACCCCCGCCGAGGCGCTAGGTCTCAGCAATTCCAGGCCCGCTCCGAAAGCCCCCCAATGACCAACGTCCTGATCCTCCTCACGCTGCCCGAGGATGTGCGCGTGCAGTACCGCGACCGGCTTCGCGCACGCTTCCCGCAGATCAACGTCGATCTGGTCGACCACCACTCCAAGGTCGATCCCTTCGCGCCGAACGCCGATGTGCTCATTACCTTCGGACCGATGATGGTCGATCGCGTGTACCAGCTCGGCAACAAGCTCAAGTGGGTGCAGGCGCTCGGCACCGGCGTAGACGGCATCACGGATCTGCCGTCGCTGCCGAAGGATGCGATCGTCACCAACCTGCACGGCATCCATGGCCCGCCGCTGTCGGAAGCAGCTTTCGGCGCGATGCTGCTGCTGTCGCGGCGGATGCATCATTCCGTCCGCGCGCAGGACAAGAAGCAGTGGGCGCGCTGGCCCTCGACACTGATGAACGGCAAGACCGCCGGCATCTTCGGCGTCGGCGCCATCGCGACCGACCTCGCACCGCGCCTGAAGGCGTTCAACATGAAGACCGTCGGCATTACCTCGGCCGTCCGCCCCGTGCCCGGCTTCGACGAGATGCGATCGAGCGCCAACCTCGCCGACGCCGTCCGCGACCTCGACTATCTCATCCTGCTGACGCCGCTCACGCCCGCCACACGAAACGCCGTGAACGCGCAGGTGCTCGCCGCGATGAAGCCGACGTCGTTCCTCGTCAACCTCGCGCGCGGCGGCGTCGTCGACGAACCAGCGCTGCTCGATACGTTGCGCAACCGCCGCATCGCCGGCGCCGCAATCGACGTGTTCGTGCAGGAACCCCTGCCGCCCGATCATGGCTTCTGGGACCTCGACAACGTCTTCATCACGCCACATCTGGGCGGCTTCAACGACCAGTACGTAGACCACGCCATGCCCGTGATCGAGCAGAACATGGCAGCCTTCCTCGCCGGCACCGCACCGGCTGGCATGATGAATGTGGTTACGAGAACCTAAACGCACGAGGTCCCGAAATCGCTCCGGCGTTAAGGAATTTGTTGCCATGACCACGTAAGCTATTGCGATCGTTGGGATTGGCGCGCTTGCGCCCTGGAGCTCGTCATGGTCTGGAAATCGCTGGCTAACGCCTTAATCGGCATCGTCGCCGCCATCGGCCTGTCGCTGGCAGCGACCGCATCGGCCGAGGCGCATGACCTGGACCACGGCTGGGGCCGCTATCCCTCGCGCGGACACCACATGCATCACCACGCCGCTGGAAAGCACGTCCATAAGGCGCATCGCAAGGCCCACTATAAGTCACGCGCCGCCGTGAAGCGCTATCGCACCGCGTCCTGGCACTGCAATCCCTGGTCCGGCGCGCGCATGTTACATGGCCAGCGCTTCGTGCTCGGCAAAGGCTATCACTACGGCGCCTGCCTCGAGCACCAGACCCACGCCGCCGCCGACTGGCGCATGTGGCAGGCTCACGACCGCGAGCGCGGCCGCATCCACTGGCATTCGCACCGCGAGCACAATTGGCTGCAGAACGCCGACCTCCGCCGCCGCGTGCGTTGACGCCTACGCCTTCCCGAAACGTTCCGCCGACCGCGCCTTCGCCTTTTCGGCTTCGGTCTCGCGATCCCGTGGCGGCGCCTTGGTATGCAGCGAGCCGAGCAGTTCCCGCGCCGCCCGCGCCACATCCTCCACGGCCTTCTCGAACGCCGCTTCGTTCTCCTTCGACGGCCGCGCGAACCCGCTCAGCTTGCGCACGAACTGCAACGCCGAAGCGTGGATCTCGTCGTCCGTCGCGGGCGGCGCGAAGTTGTAGAGCGTCCTGATGTTCCGGCACATGGCGCGAACACTCCACTCGCGTTCCCGGCCTAGCGACAACGAGAGCCAATCCGATAAGTGGACGTAGGGTGCGGTAGCGAAGCGTACCGCACCGTTCCTGATCGTAACCGGTGCGGTACGCGCTGACGCGCTACCGCACCCTACGGGCTCACGCCGGCTTGCCCAGCACCTTGTCGGCGATGGTGCGGAACTCGTCGTCGGTCACCAGCCCACGCTTGTCGATACCGAGCTGCTTCACGGCGCCGAGCATCGCGTCGATCGCCTTGTCGTCGGCGGTGTCGTAGCCGAGCTTTTCGAGGTTGTACGAGATCGACATCTTGCCGCTCTTCTTGCCGAGAACGACCTCGCCTTCGCGCCCCGTCAGATGCGGATGCGTGCCGAACATCGCGAGTGGCTCGCGCACCACGAGATCGACGCCGATGCCGCTCTCGCGCGTGAAGTTCCGCGCGCCCAGGATCGGCTTGTTGACCGCGATCGGCAGACCCGACACGCGCCGGCAGACCTCGCCCAGCGCCGGCAGCTTGTCGAGCTTGTACTGCTCGTAGCCGTAGAGCACGTGCAGCGCGACCGCGAGCTCTTCTGCCGCCGCGTTTCCGGTGCGCTCACCTAGGCCGTTGGCAGAGGAGTGCACGCACGACGCGCCGGCTTCCACGCCGGCGAGTTCGGTCGCGACGCCCATGCCGAAGTCGTTGTGAGTGTGTACTTCCACGGGCAGGCCGCCCGTCAGGCGCTTGGTCCAGCGCACCATGTACTTGATTGCCTCTGGCGTGGCGCAGCCCATCGTGTCGACGACACCGATGGAATCCGGCGGAGCTGCCTCCATCAGGCGCTTCAGCACGAACTCGTAGTCTTCCTCGCGCACGCGGGTCGTGTCGTAGGGGAAGTAGACGGTGTGAAGCCCCTTGGACTTGGCGTAGTTGACGACGTCGATGCTCTTGCGCAGCACGTCCTCGGCGGTCCACTTGAACTGGTATTTCAGCTTCGGATAGCCGATCGGGATCTCGATGATCACACCGTG
>CANJPN010000105.1 GCA_947475855.1 Bradyrhizobiaceae bacterium | reverse complement strand
CGCTTCCTCCTGCTCAACTCCGTCGGCAAGGTCGTCCGGCATGCACGCGAGACCCTGTTGCGGTGCGCCGATGCCATTGCCAGGGCCCTGGCCGACGCGCCAAGGGTCGCGTTCCACCGGCTCCGCCCGACGCTAGCCGGGGAATGAGGATAGCCCCGTCCGATGGCATGTGAACGATATGTCTGATATGAGCCGGCAAGCCCAATCAACGGCCCGGACGCGAGGAGACGAGGAATGGCAAGGTTACTTGCTGCGGTGTTGACGTTCGCAGCTTCCATATCGATCACGGGTAATGCCACCAGCCAGGAATTCGCCGCCAAGAGCATTAACCTCATCGTCGGCTTTCCCCCGGCTGGCGGATATGATTCAATTGCGCGGATCTTCGCGCGTCACTTCGGCAAGCACCTACCGGGCAATCCCTCTGTTGTAGTCCAGAACCAGCCTGGCGCAGGGAGCCTCACGGCTGCAAACTTGCTCTACAATGCAGCACCCAAGGACGGCTCGCACATCGCGATGTTCGCGTCTTCAGCCGCACTCGAGCCATTGATGGGCAACCAACTGGCCAAGTTCGACGCCAACAAATTCGAGTGGCTCGGCAATCTCAATCGCGATACGCCCGCTTGCGGCGTATGGAAAACGTCCGGCCTGAAAACCTGGGACGACTTTACCAAGCGCAAGACCCGCTTCGGCGCATCCGGCCCAGCAGCGATCACCGCTCAGCACGCCTTCTTCATGAAGAATGTGCTCGGCGCCGACATCCAGGTCATCATGGGCCTCGGAGGGACGGGGCCGATCGTTCTCGCCATGCAGCGCGGTGAAGTCGACGCCTCCTGCGGGATGTTCATATCCTCGGTCCGCGGTCCGTTCCGCAACGACTTCGAACAGGGCAACCTGATCATTTTCATGCAGTTCGGAAAGACCAAGGAGCCCTTCTTCAAGAACGCCGCCAACGTTTACGACGTCGTGAAGAACGAAGAAGACCGCAAGCTCGCGGAATTCGTGTTCACCCAATCCGAAGTCACGCGCCCCTTGGCCATGGCGCCAGGAACGCCGCCCGCGATCGTCGCCACGATGCGCACAGCGTTCGATAACGCGGTGAAGGACAAGGACTATCTCGCAGAGCTGGACAAAGCCCAGATCGACGGCGATCCTATGAACGGCGCCGACACGGCAGAAGCTTTCAGAACCGCAATCAGCTCGCCTCGTGCCATCATCGATAGGGCCAAAAGCATTCTCTCGCCGCCGAATTGAAAGTGAGCAAAGCGGACGCTCCCTTATGACGTCGACGTCCCCGCGAGATTCACGAGAGCATCTTTATCCCATCATGCGATCGCCCTCCGGCAATCGAGCATGATCGGATACGACGCTAGATCGACCACCAGAGGGAATCGCCCGACTTCATCGAACGGCGAATTTCGGATGCCCGCAGAAACGGAAGGCGGCCGCCATGGATGTGGTCTATCGCGCGAAGCAAGACCTCGTGATCGCCAATCGCATCCTGGCGCATATGCGCGTGCTCGACGCGTATGGCCATGTCAGCATCCGTCATCCACACGATCCGACGCGCCATTTCCTGTCCCGCTCGACAGGCCCCGCGATTGTCGAGATGAGCGATATCGTCGAGTTCTCGCACGACGGCGCCCCCGTTGGACTGGAGCCGCGCCCGCTCTACCTTGAGCGCTTCATACACGGCGCCGTCTACACGGCACGGCCGGACGTGCACGCCGTTCTCCATGCCCACGCGGAGGACGTTCTCCCCTTCACCATATCGACGGTACCGTTTCGACCTGTCCTGCAGAACGTCGGCGATATGGGCGCGAACATTCCCGTCTGGGATATCGCAGACCGCTTCGGCACGGAGACGGACCTGCTCGTCCGCAATCTCGATCAGGGTCGAGACCTCGCCGGCACCCTAGGCCAAGGTCGCGTCGCGCTGATGCGGAGCCACGGCTTCGTATCCGCGGGCCGCACCCTCAACGACCTCGTGCGCCTCTCCGTTTACATTCCCCGCAATGCCCGCGTACTGATGGCCGCCATGCGCCTCGGCGGCGAGATCAAAGGCCTCCATCCCGGAGAGATGGCAGCCCGCCTCGCCATCGATCCGGAAAGCCCGGCTATGCGCCGTGGTTGGGAATTGTGGGCACGCGAAGCCGGCTGCGCGCACCTCCTCGAAGGATAGAAAAGCAGGCGACCGCCTTTCCGATCCTCGACATTCCCCGTCGGTCAATCGAACTTGATGTTCGACGCCTTCGCGATCGCCGTCCACATCGGGATGTCCTTCGCGACCATCGCCTTCAGTTCCTCGCCGGTCCCGCCAGCCGGAACGAGCCCGATCTGCTTGAACCGCTCTTGCACGTCCGCCAACTTGACGATCGCATTGACCTCGTCCTCGAGCTTCTTGACGATCGCTTTCGGCGTGCCCGCCGGAGCAACGAGAGCACTGAACCCGTCAACTTCGACGCCGTCGATCCCCGCCTCTTTCATCGTCGGCAGGTCCGGCAACTCGGGAAACCGCTTCGCCCCGGACGTCGCAAGCGCGCGCAATTTGCCCGCCTTGATCTGCGGCATCGCCGGCCCGGCGTCGGCAAAAGCTGTGGTTACTTGACCACTCAGAATGGCGGCCACGACCTCGCCACCGCTCTTGAACGGAATATGCTCGAACTTCACACCCGCCTTCGAGTTGAACAGTTCGCTCGTCAGCTGAAAGATCGCCGATGTGCTCGAATAGTTCGCCTTCGTGGGGTTGGCCTTGGCGAAATCAATCAAGTCCTTGACCGTCTTGATCGGCCCTTCCGCGCTGACGGAAAGCAAGAACGGATAGGTCGCAACGTTCGCGATGTACTCGAAGCTCTTGAGAGAGTCGTAGGGCAACTTCGAATAGACGGCGGGATTGATGGTGAGCGTTCCGGCAGGAGCCACGAGCAGCGTGTAGCCATCCGGCGCTGCGCGCGCGACGACCTCTGTGCCGATGATTGCGCCGGCCCCTGGCCTGTTCTCGACGACTCCGGGCTGCCCCAGCCGCTCGCCGAGCTTTTGCGCAAGCAACCTCGCGACGAGATCATTGCTGCCGCCCGGCGCAAATCCGACCACGATCTTGATCGGCTGCTTTGGATAACCTGCCGCCGCCTCGCTCTGAGCGAAGGCTGGCGCGACCGATGCGAACAGGTTCGCCATCGCAAAAGCCGAGGCTAAGAAACCACCTTGTAAGAGACTACCCATGCTTCCTCTCTTTATAGTCCAGCAAGCATTGCTTTCCCGGACGCCTGCACATTGTCAATCGAGCGTGATGTTGGCCGCCTTTGCAACCCCCGTCCACATCGCAATCTCTCGCGCGACTCGACCCGAGAATTCTTTCCCCGTCTCGCCCGCCGGGACCAGCCCCATTTGGCTGATCCTCTCGCGAACTTCAGCCATTCCAGCGACGGCAAGCGTCTCCTGCTCCAGTTTCTGGATAATACCTGGCGGCGTCCCCTTGGGCGCAACAAGACCGCCATAGCTCTCAACGATCATGTCGGCAACGCCCGCCTCCTTGAGCGTCGGCACATCCGGCAACTCCGGCGAGCGCGATGGCCCGGTCGTGGCGAGCGCCCTGACTTTGCCAGACCGGATCTGTGGCAGTACAGGTCCAGCATCAGCAAAGCCCATCGTGACCTGACCGGTTAGTATCGCCGATACGACTTCCCCCCCGCTCTTGAAGGGTATGTGCTCGAACCGGGCCCCGGTCCGCATTTTGAAAAGTTCCGTCGCCAACTGAAAAGCCGCCGATGCACTGGCGTAGTTCGATTTGTCCGGGTTCGCCTTGCTCCAGGCAACCAAGTCTTGAACCGACTTTATGGGTCCACCGGCATTGACCGAGAGAAGAAACGGCCACAATGCCACCAAAGCGATTGGCTCGAAGCTCTTCTGAGCATCGTAAGGCAGCTTCGAATAGACGGCAGGATTGATGCTGAGCGTGCTCCCCGGCGCCATCAGGAGCGTGTAGCCGTCCGGTGCCGCGCGAGAGACGATCTCCGCCCCCAGAATAGCCCCAGCGCCCGGCCGGTTCTCGACAACGACAGGCTGCTTGAGCCGCTCACTCAGCTTTTGCGAAATCACCCGCGCAAGCAGATCCGGGCTACCCCCGGGCGCAAACCCCACGACGACCTTGATCGGGTGCGTGGGAAAGCCAGCCGCTGCATCGCCTTGAGCACTGGCCGTCGCACTCACGGCGATCGCTGAAGCCCACACCAGCGAAACGGCGAATCCGCCTGCCTGAACGAACCTTCTCATTGCACGCACTGGTCCCTTGCCCGCCGGCATCACTTGGTTCGCATCGAGCAACCTCGTCGAACCATCGCCCCGCATTTCGAATTGTGTCGGGCGGTGGCGCCCCGTCTCTCACGACGAAAAAGGACCTTACTCGGCCTTGATGTACGCATTCTGGGCCACGACTTTCCACATTGGAATCTGCCGGGCGATGTCCGCAGCAAAATCCTCGCCTGTCCCACCGACCGCATAGACCGAAAGCTGTTTGAACCGCTCGGTCACATCCGGCTGCTTGATCACCTCGTTGACCTCGGCCTCTAGCTTCTTCACGATTGCAGCCGGCGTACCGGCCTTCGCAACCAGCCCCGTGAACCCCTCCAGCTCGACACCTGGAACGCCAGCTTCCGCCATTGTCGGCACATCGGGGAAATCAGTCGAACGCTTCGATGTCGAAATCGCGAGCAAGCGGATCTTGCCTGCCTTTAAATGAGCCAACAGCGGCGGCGGATCGATCAGCGACATCGTCACTTGCCCATTGAGCACAGCCGTAGCGACCTCCGCCGTGCTCTTGAACGGTACGTACTCGAACGGAGCGCCGGTCTTCTGCTTGAATTGCTCAGTCACGAGCTGAAACACTCCCGAGGTGCCCCCGTAGTTGGACTTCGCCGGGTTCGCCTTTCCGTAGGCCACAAGCTCCGCGACATTCTTCACCGGAAGGTCGGCATTGACCGCCAGATAGAACGGAAACGCTGCCATCCGCGTGATCGGCGCGAAGCTGGTCAGCGGATCGTACGGCAGCTTTGCGTACAGCACAGCATTGAAAACCATCACACTGTTGGGCGCGACCAGCAGCGTGTAGCCGTCCGCCGGCGCAGCGAGCATCGCATTGACCGCGACGAAACCAGCTCCCCCAGTCCGGTTCTCGATCAGCACCGGTTGACCGAGCCGCTCACCCAGTTTCTGCGCAACCACGCGCGCGATGATGTCATTGCCGCCACCCGCTGCGAACGGCACAAGCATCTTGATCGGCTGCTTTGGATATCCCGCCGCTGCATCGCCCTGAGCGCGTACGGTGGACACCCCCGTCGTAACGAGCGCCAGCATAGCGAATGCCGTCCGGCGCAACCCCAGAAATTGCATTATCTTACTCCCCACACCCTTCGCGCGACTGGCCACTTACCAGTTTCATTGCAGCGGAATTTTCGCCTTTTCCACGACTTCGCGCCACTTGGCACGATCCGCCGCGGCCTCCGCTGCATGCTGCTCGCCAGGGCCTCCGACCGGATAGACCGCCATCGTCTTGAAACGCTCGATCACGTCCGGCATCTTTACGATCACGTTGACCTCAGCCTCTAGCTTCTTGATGATCGCCGCCGGCACGCCTGCGGGTGCTACGAGCGCGGTATTGCCGCTCACCACGACGCCATCAACGCCTTCTTCCGCCATCGTCGGAATCTCCGGATAGTCGGCAGCCCGCTTGGCCCCCGTCGTCGCCAGGATTCGAACGGCGCCCGCCTTGTATTGCGGCATCAAGGCGGTCGGATCGATGAATCCGATCATCGCCTGTCCCGTGATCACGCCCTGGATCATTTCGTTCGAACTTTTGAACGGAATCATCTCGAACGCTGTGCCAGTCTTCATCTTGAACAATTCATTGGTCAGCTGGAATACGCCCGACGTGCTGGCATAGTTGGCCTGGTTCGGATTAGCCTTGGCGTGCGCGATCAGCTCTTTGACGTTCTTGACCGGCAGCTTTGCATTGATCGTGAGATACAGCGGATAGTCCGCCACCATGGTGACGAACGCGAAACTCTTGTCCGCATCGTAGGGTACCTTGGCGAACAGAACCGGATTGAACACCGTCGTACCGATCGGCGCAATCAGCAGCGTGTAACCGTCTGGCGTCGCCCGCGCCACGAATTCGGCTGCCAACATGCCACCGGCACCAGCGCGGTTCTCGAACACGACAGGCTGGCCTAGCCGCTCACCGAGCTTCTGCGCGACGATGCGGCCGATGATATCGTTGCCGCCGCCAGGCGTGAAGCCGACCAGCATGCGGATGGGCTGCTTGGGATAACCCGCTGCGGCATCTCCTTGCGCCATGGCCGCAGGTGCGCTGCCGATTGCCGCCGTCAGTGCGAACGCGCCGAGCATCGCCCTCAGATGCATCGCGAATACCATACCCATGAACTCCACCTCCCTGAAGCCGGACGTCGCCGGAACTGCATCAGCCCTGGCACACGCGGCAATTTCTAAAGTGCTATCCTACCGCCAAATCAGTCCAGCTTTATGTTGGCCGCCTGGGCGACGTCTTTCCAGATAGGAAGATCACGTTCCACCACCGCACGGTAGTCCTTACTCGTCGAGCCCACATGCACCAGCCCCTGCGCTTTGAGACGCTCCTGGAATTCCGGCAGCTTGGTCATCCCGATAAGTTCGCTCTCCAACCGCGCAGACACCGCTGGAGGAAGCCCCTTCGGACCAATGACACCCATAAAGCCGTCGACTTCAATGCCAGAAACACCAGCTTCCGCCATCGTCGGCACGTCCGGCAGCTCGGGAAATCGCTTCGATCCGCTGCTCGCGAGCGCCCTGACCCGCCCCGCAGTGAGCGGCCCCATCAACGGGCCCGGATCGATGAACGCCATCGTGAGCTGACCGTTTAGCAACCCCTGAATCGCCTCTCCCGTGCTCTTGATGGGAATGTGCTCGAATGGCGCGCCCGTCTTTGCCTTGAACTGCTCGGTCATGAGCTGCATCACAGGAGCCGACGATCCATAATTTGCCTTGTCGGGCGCGGCTTTTGCCGCAGCCACCAGCTCTGCCAGGTTCTTCGCCGGATTGCTGGCCGCCACAGTCAAAATGAAAGGGTACGTCGCCACGATCGACAGGTGCGAGAACGAGGCGAGCGAGTCGTACGGAACTTTCGAAAAGACCGCAGGATTGATCGCCAAGGTGCCGTAGGGAGCGATAGCCAGAGTGTGTCCATCCGGGACAGCACGTGCGACAGCCTCCAGCGCAATCATGCTGCCGGCGCCCGGACGGTTCTCGACGACCACCGGCTGGCCGAGCTTCTCGGCAAGTTTCTGCGCCACGAGCCGCGCCAACAGATCGTTGCCGCCGCCCGCCGCGAAACCGACCAGCATCTTCACCGGCCCTCGCGGATAATCCGATTGGGCATGAGCCGAAGTGGCGACCAGCCCGATAAGACTGGCGACTGCGAACTTTTTTGCAAAACGCGGGCTCATTACTCGACCTTTATGTTCGCCTGGCGCGCGACATTAGCCCAGAACGGCTGCTCACGCTCGATGCGGGCCGCGAACTCGGCACTCGTCGAACCCACCGGTACGAGACCCATCGCATCGATCTTGGCCTGGAAGTCGGTGTCTTTCGTCAAACCGATCAGTTCCCGCTCGAGCCTCTGCGTCACCGCGCCCGGCATTCCCTTCGGCCCCATCAGACCCATGAAGCTGTCCATGGCCATGCCGGGCAGGCCGACCTCCGCGAACGTCGGCACATCAGGCAGCGTCGAAAAACGTGACGAGCTCGACAATGCCAACACCCGAACGCGCCCCGCCCGCAGATGCCCCATCAGCGGACCGGGATCGACAAACGACATCATGTATTGTCCATTGAGGACACCCTGTACGGCCTCGCCGAGACTCTTGACTGGGATGTGCTCGAACGGCGCGCCTGTAAGCGCCTTGAACTGCTCGCCCAGCAGCTGAAAGGTAACCCCTGATGAGCCATAGTTGGCCTTGTCCGGATGAGCCTTGGCGTAGGCGACCAGCTCCGGAACAGTTTTGGCTGGTAGCTCCGCTTTGACCGTCATCACGAACGGAAACGAGGCAACGATGCTGATCGGCTGGAATGCCTTTTTACCGTCGTAGGGAAGGTTGGCGTAGACGCCTGGGTTTATGATGGTCGCCCCGAACGGCGACACGACCAAAGTGTAACCATCGGGCGCTGCGCGGGCCGCGAACTCGAACGCAATGATGCTAGAGGCGCCCGGACGGTTCTCAACGACCACCGGCTGGCCGAGCCTCTCGCCAAGCTTCTGCCCGACGAGGCGGGCAAATAGATCGTTGCCGCCACCCGCAGCAAAACCGACGAGGAGCTTCAGCGGCTGGCGCGGATACTCCGACTGCGCCATCACGCTCTGTGCCGCGCCGCAGAGAACCGCCACGACGACGGCGGCTATCCGCCAACCGATTGCAATCGCCATACGCTTCGAACTCTCTGCCGAACGGGAAGCGTCACTGGGGCTTGATATTGGCCTTTTCGGCGACGGCCTTCCACCGCGGAATTTCACGCGCAACCATCTCAGCGAAAGCCTCCGGCGTCCCTACATGCGGATTGGCCGCAAGTTGCTTGAACCGATCGACGACGTCAGGCAGCTTCACGATCTCGCCGATCTCCACGTTGAGTTTCCGGACGATGGCCGTCGGCGTGCCAGCTGGCGCGACGATCGCCGAGAACGCCTCGGCTTCCATGCCGGGGAAGCCCGCCTCCTCCATCGTCGGCGCATCCGGTGTATCGGATGAACGCTTCGCCGCCGTCACGCCGATCACGCGCACTTTGCCCGCGCGCACCTGAGACATCAGTGGAGCTGGATCGACGAACGACATCATCGTCTGCCCCGTCATCAATGCAGTCACCATCTCAGCCGAACTCTTGTAGGGGATGTATTCGAAGTTCGTGCCGGACTTCTGCTTGAACAACTCGCTGACAAGCTGGAACACGCCGGTCGTTCCACCGTAGTTCGCCTTGGCCGGATTGGCCTTCGCATAGGCGAGTAGCTCCGCAACCGACTTCACCGGAAGATCGGCACCGACCGACAAATACATCGGATAGTTCGCGACGATCGCAATCGGCGCGAAGCTCTTGATCGGATCGTAGGGCAGATTCGAGAACAGCACTGCATTGTGGATCATGATGCTCGTCGGCGCCGAGCCCAGTGTGTAGCCATCCGGTGCCGCACGAGCGACTGCCTCTGCCGCGATGTTCCCATTACCACCGACGCGGTTCTCGATGACGACCGGCTGGCCGAAACGCTCCGATAGCTTCTGCCCCACGATCCGCGCGATGATGTCGTTGCTGCCGCCAGCGCCGAACCCGACAAGAAGCTTGATAGGCTGTTTCGGCCACCCCGCCGCCGCATCGCTTTGTGCATGAGCGACAAACGGATAAGTTGCAACAATAAAGAAGGCAATCAACGTCTTGAGCACGGGCAGCCTCTCGTCGTTTCTTTCGAATGCAGGCAAACAGTTTCACTGAAGCTGGATCTTCGCTTTCGTTGCCACTTCCTTCCACATCGGCACCTCCCGCTGGATGCGCTCGGCAAATTCCTTCGATGTCGAGCCGACCGGCACCAAGCCGTGGTGCAGGATCTTTTCCGCAAACTCCTTGTCGGTGGCCATCGCAATGAACTCGTTCTCGAATCTCTTCGCGATTGCATCGGGCAAGCCCCTCTGCGCCATGAAGCCCATGAAGCTGTCCATCGAGACGCCCTTGAACCCGACCTCTTCCATCGTCGGCACATCGGGCAGTAGCGCGAACCGTGTCGAGCCGGAATGAGCGAGCGCCTTCACGCGCCCACCCTTGAGATGACCAAGCAGCGGCCCAGGATCGACGAACGACATCATCAACTGACCACTCAGCATCGCCTGCAGGACTTCGTTCGTTCCGCGAAACGGAATGTGCTCGAACGGCGCGCCGGTGCGCTGCTTCAACTGCTCGCCGAGCAATTGAAACGTGACGGATGGAATGCCGTAGTTGGCCTTGTCCGGCTGCGCTTTCGCGGCAGCGACGAGATCCGCGACACTGTTGATACCGGCATCCGATCGCACGACCAGAACAAACGGAAACGAAGCAACGATCGACAGTGGAAGCAACTGAGCGGGATCGTAAGGCAGCTTCGTATAGACAGCCGGGTTGACGATCGTCGCCCCGAACGGCGCAACGACCAGCGTGTACCCGTCCGGAGCTGCCCGTGCCGTCGCGTCATAGGCGATGATGCTGCCGGCCCCCGTGCGGTTCTCGATCACCACGGTCTGCCCCAGCTTCTCCGACAGCTTCTGGCCGACCAGCCGAGCGAAGACGTCGTTGCCACCACCAGCCGCGAAACCGACGAGGATCTTGATCGGCTGTTGCTTGGGCCATTCCTGTGCCTCGGCAACGTGACCGAAGAGCGGTACCATTGCATAAACCCAAGTCGCGACACACGACATTGCCAGCCGGCGAATGAGGTTGATCAGGCGCGCCATGGCCCCTCCCTTTGGTTTCTCAAACCGATTCGATCTTTCCGCTTATCGTGCGGCACTAATCGAGCTTCGTATTGGTGGCCTTTGCGAGCGCTTTCCAGCGCGCCGCTTCGCTTTCGATGATCTCGGCGTAATCTTTCGTCGTGCTTCCGATCGGTGCCTGCCCCAGCACCTTCCAGCGCTCGACGACATCAGGATCCTTCATCGTCGCCATCAATGCCGTCTCGAGCTTTGCGATGATCGCCACCGGCGTGGCTTTCGGCACGACGATGCCGGTGATCGCATCGATGAACAGATCGGGATGCCCGAGTTCACCGAATGTCGGAATGTCCGGCAATTCCGGCGACCGCTTGCTGCCAGTCGTTGCAAGCGCCCGCACCTTTCCCGCCTTTAATTGCGAGGAAAGCGAATTGTAATCCTGGTAGGCGATCATGATTTGCCCGTTGAGCAACGACGCCATCGTCTCTGCCGTGCTTTTGAAAGGGATCGTCACGAACTTCGCCCCCGTGCGCGTCGACAATACCGCCGTGATCATCTCGAAGCCGGTCGCCATCGCGCCGTAGTTGGCCTTGTCGGGATTTGTCTTCGCACGCTCGATCAGTTGCGCCATCGTCGAAACAGGCTTTCCCTCGTGCTGCAGCGCCGAGCTCACCGTCAGATACAGCACCATGTTGCCGAGCAGCGAGACCGGCGCGTAGTCACGCACGGGATCGTAGCTCAACTTGCTGTAGACCGCCGGATTGACCGCCGTCGTCGAGGTCGGCGCAACCAGCAGCGTGTACCCGTCAGGCGCTGCCCGCGCGACATGCTCGGCCGCGATCAGCGCGCCAGCGCCCGGCTTGTTGTCGACGACGACGGGTTGCCCCAGCCTCTGCGAAAGGCCCGGTACGATCGAGCGCGCGGTGAGATCGATGATCGCGCCGGCAGCAAATCCGACGACGAGCCGCACCGGCCGCGACGGATAGTTGGCTTCGACCGCAGGCCCAGCAGTCTGTGCCCATGCCTGATGGACGCCGAGCCCGGACGCAATCCCCAGTGCGACGAGCATAGCCGCTACGAACTTGAATAGTGATCCGCTCATTCGTCCGGTCCCCGGTTTCCCCTGCATTCCCGAAAGAAAATTCCTGAACTACTGTTCGAGCTTGATGCCGGCCTTCTTCGCGACCTCCGCCCACAATGGTATCTCCAGCGAGATCAGCTTGGCGAAGCCTTCCGCCCGGATGTCTGACACTGGAATACTCAGCCCCTTAAGCCGCTCGATGAGATCCGGCGCCTTCGACGCCGTTTCCACCTCTGCCTCCAGCCGCCTGATGATCGCTGTCGGCGTTCCCTTGGGCGCGAGCAATCCCCCGAATATTTCGACGTCGATACCACCGATACCAGCCTCGGCAAGTGTCGGCACATCAGGGAACTCGACGGTTCGCTTCGAACCCGTGGTAGCGATGACGCGTACCTTGCCGCTCTTCACATGGGCGGTCGTCGGACCCGGATCGACAAATGCGAACGAGATCTGGCCGTTCGCGACCGCCGTCATTTTCTCGGCACTGCCCTTGAAGGGGATATGCACGGCCTCGATCCCTGTCTTCGATTTGAACAATTCCGTCGGCAACTGGAATGCCGGCGACGTGCTGCCATAGTTCGCTTTGCCCGGATTGGCCTTCGCCCAGCCGACGAGTTCCGCGACAGTCTTGATGTTGAGATCCCCATTGACCGCGATCACGAGGGGAAACCGGCCTAGAATGCCGATTGGCTCGAAGCTCTTCTGCGGATCGTAGGGCAGCTTGCTGAAAACCGCTGGAGCGAATGTCAACGTCCCGCTCGGCCCCAGCAATAGGGTATACCCGTCGGGTACTGCCCGCGCGACCATCTCCGCCGCGATAAAACCGTTGGCGCCAGGCTTGTTCTCGATCACCACGGGCTGACCGAGCCGCTCCGAAATCTTCTGCGCATAAACCCGCGCAAGGATGTCATTTCCGCCGCCTGGCGGAAACCCGATCACGATTTTGATCGGCTGCTTTGGCCATCCAGCAGCCGGATCCCCTTGCGCCAGGGCAGACCGGCTGTCCGCGACAACCATGCCTGCAACAAATATCAGCGCTGCCGCAATCCACGATCGCACGCCCCTCGCCACCACCATCATGCACTTCTCCTCCCGGCATATCGCGCGCGCCAATTTGAAGAGGCGCTGCACGCTGAGCTCAATCGAGCTTGATGTTGGCTGCCTTGGCCGTTGCGGTCCACATCGGGATTTCCCTTGCAATCACTTCCGCAAAATCTTTGGCGGACGAATCCCGTATCGGCATCCCCAGTCCCTTCAAACGCTCGATAACGTCCGGCATTTTCCGGATTACCGCCAACTCGCGCTCCAGCCGCTCGATGACGGAAGCCGGCGTCCCCGCAGGCGCGAGAAGCCCACCGAACACCTCCACCACGACATCGACGCCTTCGTTCTTGAGATTGGGCGTACCAGGAAACTCCGGATTGGCCGCGGGCCCGGTATGGGCGAGCAGACGCAGCTTGCCCGCCGCAATGTGCGGCACCACCGGAGCCGGATCGATCAGAGCCGTCAGCACCTCGCCCTTCATGATCGCTGTCGTACCTTCGAGGCTACCCTTGAAAGGGATGTGCTCGATTTGCGCTCCCGTACGCGTTTTGAACAGCTCTGTAGAAAGCTGGAACAACGGCGAGGCGCTGGCGTAGTTGCTCTTTGCCGGATTTGCTTTCGAATAGGCAACGAGTTCGGCAACCGACTTGATCGGCATATCCGCGTTCACCACCACCAGCAGCGGATAAGATGCCACGATCCCGATCGGCGCGAAGCTCTTGATCGAGTCATACGGCACCTTGCTGTAGACTGCGGGGGCGAAAACGGTAGGCCCGCTCATGCCCATCAGCAGCGTGTAGCCATCCGGCGCAGAGCGAGCGACGATATCGCCCGATAACATGCCACCGCCGCCAGGCCGGTTGTCGACAACCACCGGCTGCCCCAGACGTTCAGCAAGTTTCTGCGCAATCGTCCGCGCGAGAATGTCAGTGGCCCCGCCCGGCGCAAAGCCCACAACCAACTTCGAGGGGCGGTTGGGATAGCCACCGGCATCGGCTTGCGCCCACGCAGCCCCTGCCCCCAGCACCAGCGGCGACAGCCCCGCCAGTGCCAGCTGCACGTAGCCACAAAAAGAGCTTCTGATCGCAGCGAACATCATGGCTTCTCTCTCCGCACCAAACCAACTTGACGCCCGTTGCCTATTGAGCAGGCTACCAGCCCGGCGCGATGAGCGGAGGCCTCCCTCCCATCGCCACCATTCGATCTAGTCCAGCTTGATATTGGCCGCCGTCGCGACACCCTTCCAGCGCGCGATTTCAGTATCGATCATCTTGCCGAACGCTTCCGAATTACTGTCGACCGCAACTAGTCCCAATGCCTTCCACCGCTCCATGACGTCAGGCAACTTCAGCACCGCATTGATCTCCGCTTCGAGCTTCGCCACGATCCCGGGCGGAATTCCTCGCGGCCCGAGTATCCCGGTGAACGGCTGGGCGACCGCTTCGGGAAAGCCCGCTTCGATGATGGTCGGAACATCGGGCAGCTCCACCGTGCGCTTGGCGCTCATCGTGGCGAGCACCTTCGCTTTGCCCGCTTTGATCTGCTGCCCGACCGTGTTGAAGTCCTGGTATCCGATCATTGTCTGGCCGGTCATGATCGCCGTCATCGTCTCGGGCGTGCTCTTGAACGGGATTACGACGAACTTCGCGCCGCTCTTCAAGGTTAGAATCGCGTTCATCAGGTCGAAGAAGGCCGAAGG
>CANJPN010000104.1 GCA_947475855.1 Bradyrhizobiaceae bacterium | reverse complement strand
GCCTCGACCAGCGCCTCGCGTTGAACCTCGCTGAGGTCGCCCAACCGCTCGACAAGTGCCCGGAAATCCTGCGCTTTCATCGTGTCCATCCTGCCGCCAAATCACTGGTCAGCAAGGTCGCACAACATTCTGGCGGAACAGAGCCATTTGAAATGGCGCGCACGTGGCGCACGCCGACCCAGAGCATCGTCTCCCCCGTGCTTTCGACCTCGCTCTATTTCGTGGTGTTCGGCGCGGCGATCGGGAGCCGTATCACCGAGGTCGATGGCGTGAGCTACGGCGCATTCATCGTGCCCGGTCTGATCATGCTGTCGCTCTTGACGCAGAGCATCATGAATGCGTCGTTCGGGATCTATTTCCCGAGGTTCACGGGTACGATCTACGAGCTATTGTCCGCGCCCGTCTCGCCGCTCGAAGCGGTGACCGGGTATGTCGGCGCGGCCGCAACGAAGTCCATTCTCATCGGACTTATCATCCTGGCGACGGCGGCACTGTTTGTGCCTTTGCGGATCGAGCATCCCGTGTGGATGATTGTCCTACTCTTTCTGACGTCGGTTACGTTCTGCCTATTCGGGTTCATCATCGGCATCTGGGCGGACGGTTTCGAGCGCTTGCAGATGATCCCGCTTTTGATCGTCTCGCCGCTGACGTTCCTCGGCGGCACCTTCTATTCGATCCACATGCTGCCACCGTTCTGGCAAACGGTCTCTCTGTTCAATCCCGTCGTTTATCTCGTCAGCGCGTTCCGCTGGAGCTTCACAGGCAAATCCGACGTGAGCGTCGAGATAAGCGTGGCGATCACGCTTGCGATGCTGGCCGCATGCCTCGCCGGCGTCTACTGGATCTTCCGCACGGGTTATCGGTTGAAGACGTGAGTGGAATGCAAAACGTAGGGTGCGGTAGCGCATCAGCGCGTACCGCACCGTGTGCGTAGAGAAACAGTGCGGCACGCTCCCGCTACCGCACCCAACTCATCACCTACGCGTCCCTCATGCGTGCCTCCAGCCGCGCCTTGCGGATCGCATCGACGCGGACGCGATAGTGGGTCTGGCCGGCTTCGTCGACCTCGCGGCTGACGACTTCCGCGTTCTCGTGCAGCCAGTGCGCGAGTTTGCCGGCGCTCGGTGGCAGCATCACGTCGATGATTTCGTCGTGACCGGAGATGCGCCGCTCGATCTCGGCCAGCAGGAGCGGAACCCCTTCGCCGGTTACGGCCGACACCAGCACTGGCGGCGGATCCATCCGCCGCGCCTGGTTCTCAACCTCGTCGCGCTCGAGCTCCGGCAATGCGTCGATCTTGTTCCAAACCTCCTGGACGCGCCGCGCGGCCTCCTTCTCATCGACACCGAGATCAGCCAGCACTTGGTCGACGTCCGCGCGTTGGGCAGCACTCTCGGGCGAAGCGATGTCGCGCACGTGAAGCACGAGATCTGCTGTGATCACCTCTTCGAGCGTCGCACGGAAGGCTGCAACAAGCGTCGTCGGGAGATCGGAGATGAAGCCGACAGTATCTGAGAGGATCACGCGGCGGCCGGTGGGCAATTTCACTTCGCGCATTGTCGGATCGAGGGTGGCGAACACCTGATCCTTCACGAGTACGCCAGCCCCCGTCACGCGGTTGAAGAGGGTGGACTTACCGGCATTGGTGTAACCGACGATGGCGACGACCGGATAGGGCATCCGCGCGCGGCCCTTGCGATGCAGATCACGCGTGCGGACGACGTCCTCCAGATCCTTTTCGAGCCGTTCGATCTTCTCCTCGATCATGCGGCGGTCGAGTTCGAGCTGACTTTCGCCCGGACCACCCAGAAACCCAGCGCCACCACGCTGGCGCTCGAGATGGGTCCAGGAACGGACGAGCCGGCTTTTCTGGTAGTTGAGGTGGGCCAGTTCCACCTGTAGCCGGCCTTCGCGTGTCTGGGCGCGGCGACCGAAGATCTCCAGGATAAGGCCGGTGCGGTCGATGACTTTAGCGCCGAAGGCCTTTTCCAGATTGCGTTGCTGGACAGGAGAAAGCGTGTGGTCGACCACGACGAGGCCAGCACCATGCTCCTCGACCAGTCCCTTGATCTCCTCGACCTTGCCTTTGCCGAGCAGTGTGGCCGGCCGGATGGTGTTCAGCGGCGGGGACACCGACTGGGCGATTTCGAGTTCGATCGCCTGGGCGAGGCCGATTGCTTCGGCTTTGCGATCCTCAGGAGAGCGCAATCGAGCCGGCGCACCGCGGCGCTCTGCAGGGATCGGTACGACCACGATGCATCGCATCGCGTCACGCGCGGTTGGCGCGTGGTGCTCGCTCTCGTCTTCGGGAACACCCGGATCGCCCTCTTCAGACCGATCCGCGTCTGGACGCTTGCGTCTGCTCAGGCGTTTATCCTCCGGACATTTATTCAGACCGGGCGGATCAACCAGCCTCGCCCGGATCCGGCTCCATCAGGTTCACCGGCTGGCCTGGCATGATCGTCGAGATCGCATGCTTGTAGACGAGCTGGGAATGGCCATCGCGACGCAGAAGAACGCAGAAGTTGTCGAACCAGGTGACAATTCCTTGCAGCTTCACGCCGTTGATGAGGAATATCGTGAGGGGGACCTTGTTCTTGCGAACATTGTTCAGGAATGCGTCCTGGAGGCTTGGTGTCTTGTCTGCCATCTTCTTGTTGTCCGTCGCTCGATGATTGTTCTTGTCGTTCATTTTTTTGAATTCGGCGCCCGCACCCCTGTGTTTTTTGGGCAGGCGCCAAAGCAATGGCCCCGGAGCGACCATTGCTTTCCTTATACCCCAAGGTCGTGTGCAGCGCATCCCCATATGAATGGGACGCTGCCTCCCGGTATGCCGAAAGAGCTGGTCTCGAGCCGGTCTAAGCTCGATGGGGCCGTCATTTACGTTCGGCTACCCCGTGGAAAGCCGCCCTGAGACGTTTTGACAGCTCTCCTGGCATGCCGTCGCCAATCCGTACCCCGTCGATGGCAATGACGGGGGTGACGATGTTGGTCGCAGCAGTCACGAAGGCTTCGCGGGCAGCTTTGGCCTCGGCCACGGTGAAAGGCTGCTCGACGATATCGAGACCGAATTTGCGGATCACATCGATGAGCGTGGTGCGCGTGACGCCCCGCAGGATCGCCGCATCGACGGGGCGGGTGCGGAGCCGCCCGCTCGTATCCACGATCCAGGCATTGCTCGAGGCGCCCTCTGTGACGAAACCTTCCACGTCGACGAACCACGCCTCTCGTGCGCCCTCTGCCTTGGCGTCTTCTTTGGCGAGCGAAGCAGGAAGCAGCATGACCGTTTTGATATCGCACCGATCCCAACGGGGATCGGCAACCGTCTTCACGGCGATGCCCTTCGCGGCTCGTGCATCTGAAGCGGCGCGCGACGAGGGCCGCGCGATGCACACGACCGTCTGCCGGTAGGGTACGGCTGGGAACAGGAAATCGCGGGGCCCCGCACCGCGCGTGACTTGCAGATAGATCGTTCCGTCATGCACGCGATTTCGGCGCACGGTCTCGCGCAGGACATGACCGAACGCGGCGCTACTCATAGGCATGGGCATGCGAATTTCGCCGAGCGACCGCGCGAGCCGTTCGACATGGCGCGTCGGATCGATCAAGGCGCCGTCGCGCACCTCGATCACCTCATACACACCATCGCCGAACTGAAAGCCTCGATCCTCGGCATGAACGGTCGCATCCGCATAGGGCTGGTAGCGGCCGTTGACATAGACGGTGCGGCCCATATCAGGCCACGCCGCCTACGCCGGTGCGATGCTCGGCGCTGACGCCGAGCGCGCGAAGTTTGCGATGGAGTGCTGAACGCTCCATCCCGACGAACTCGGCCGTACGCGAGATGTTGCCGCCGAAGCGATTGATCTGCGCCAGAAGATAGTCGCGCTCGAAGATCTCGCGGGCTTCACGCAGCGGCAATGACATCAGATGCTCGGAGCGGCCGGAGACGGGCAGCGCGACGTTCGAGCCGATCTCCTCGGGCAGCATGTCGGCCGTGATCATCGCGTCTGCGTCACCGCCCGAGAGGATCATCAAGCGCTCGATGTTATTGCGCAACTCGCGGACGTTGCCGGGCCAGTCATGCGCCTGGAGGACGGCAATCGCGTCCTCGCCGATCTTTCGAGCGGCGAGCCCCGACGTGGCGGCGATCTGATGGACGAAGTAGGTGATGAGGTCCGGCACGTCTTCACGACGTTCCGCGAGACTTGGAACGCGCAACGGAACCACGTTGAGCCGGTGGTAGAGATCCTCACGGAAGCGGCCCTCGCCCATCTCGCGTTCGAGATCGCGGCTCGTCGACGAGATCACGCGGACGTCGACCGCGACCTTCTGGCTGCCGCCGATACGCATGAATTTCTGCTCGACGAGAACACGCAGCACCTTGCCCTGCGTTTCCATCGGCATGTCGGCGACCTCGTCGATATAGAGCGTACCGCCGTGGGCTTCTTCGAGCGCACCGACCTTGCGGGGGCCGCCCGTGCGATCTTCGATGCCGAACAGTTCTTCCTCGACGCGATCAGGCGCCATGGCGACCGCATTGAGCACGACGAACGGACCGTCGGCGCGTTGTGAATTGGCATGCAGCACGCGGGCTGCGAGTTCCTTGCCGGCGCCGGATGCGCCACGGATGAGAATGCGGCTGTTGGTCGGCGCGACCTTGTCGAGATGGCCGCGGAGCTGGTTGATGGCCGCCGATTTCCCGACCATCTCCTGACTCTGCGTGGAGCGTTCCTTGAGCTGCTTCACCTCGCGTTTGAGGTTGTACGTCTCGAGCGCGCGCAGCGTGACGAGTATCAAGCGATCGGAATTGAAGGGCTTCTCGATGTAGTCGTAGGCACCGCGTTTAATCGCCGTGACCGCTGTTTCGATGTTGCCGTGCCCCGAAATGATGACGACGGGAAGGTCGGGATGCGCGCGCTTGATCGCAGTCAGGACTTCGAGACCGTCGAGGCGGCTGCCCTGGAGCCAGATATCGAGAATGACGAGGTGGGGCCGGCGTTCTTCAACGGATCTCAGCGCTTCGTCGCTGTCGCGCGCCAGGCGGCAGCGATGCCCTTCATCTTCGAGAATTCCCGCGACTTGCTCGCGGATGTCGGTTTCATCGTCGACGACCAGGATATCAGCCATCTCATCGCTCCTTGATTTCCAACTCGAAGTATTCGTTCAAAGGATTACTCGGCCGCCGCCTTTCGGCCGTCGGTAGCCGTATTCTTGATGTGGCGCGGCAGCGTCAGCCGCACGAGCGCACCGTGTGCAGTCTCCGGCGACTCGCCGGGCGCGACAGGTGCGTCCTCCAGCGTCAGTGCGCCACCGTGCTGTTCGACGATCTTCTGCACGATCGATAGGCCGAGGCCCGTACCCTTGTTGCCCTTGGTCGTCACGTATGGTTCGAGCAGCCGCGAGCGGTGCTGCTTGGGCAATCCAGGACCGTTATCCTGCACCTCGATGTCGTAGCGGTCCGACAGCACCTTCAACGACGCAATCACGCGGCCTTGCCATCCTTCGCCGGCCGTCTCCCCTTGGGTAGTGACGGCTTCGGCGGCATTCTTGACGAGGTTGTTGATCGCTTGCGTGATCAGGCGCCGGTCGAAAGATGCCATGACCGGCCCATCCGGTACGTCCATGCGGAAAGCGACGGTGGTATTGCTCTCCCGGAACAGGATCACTGCATCTTGGACCGCTTCGCGGAGATCGTGCGTCTCGATAACTGGCTTGGGGATGCGCGCGAACGAAGCGAACTCGTCGACCATCGTCTTGATGTCACCTGCCTGCCGCTCGATCGTGGCAGTCAGCTTGTCGAACGTCTCGCGATCTTCGACGATGACCTTGCCGTACTTCCGCCGGATGCGATCGGCCGAAAGAATGATCGGAGTGAGCGGGTTCTTGATCTCGTGGGCGAGCCGGCGAGCGACCTCGCCCCAGGCGCTGGTGCGCTGCGCGGAGACGAGTTCGGTGATATCGTCGAATGTCAGCACGGAGGGCCGCGAGGACTGGTTCGCTGGCCCTTCACCCTGACTTGTCAAACGCACCGAAAAGATGCGCTCCTCGTCCTTGATCTGAAGGCGCGTCTCGACCTGGGCGCGGGGCTTCAAATCGTGGGCGTGCGCTTCGAGCAGGGCGCCGAACTCGGGAACGGCCTCGCCGATCGGGCGGCCCAGCAGCTTGGCGAGATCCAGGCCCAGGAGGCGCTCCGCCGAACTGTTGGCGATGTCGATGCGGCCTTCTTCATCGAGGCCCAGCACACCCGCGCTAACGCCACCAAGCACCGCTTCCATGAATTGGCGGCGCTCGAGAAGCTGTTCGTTTGCCGCAACCAGTGCGTCCCGCTGCGTGCGCAGTTCGGTGGTCATGGTGTTGAAGGTCTGCGACAGTCGGCGGAGATCGCCTTCGCCGCGGATCACCGGGAGTTCGATTGCAAGGTTGCCCCGGCTCACCTCCTGCGCGGCGCCGATGATACGTCCAATCGGATCGACGAACCGGCCTGCGAACCAGAAACCCGTCCAGATGGCTGCCAACAGCGCGGTCAGGGCCGTCGTCGAATACATCAGGCCATGCAGCACGGTCAGCGGTCCGCGGGACCGGCGGATCTGCTCGTATTCATCAAGCCGGGCCTGGGTTGCCCGCATATAGCTGATGACCTGCGGATTTACGCCGCGTGCGACGTGAAGCAGAAATCCAGGATGGCTGTTGAGCTTCACGACGGCGGAGACACGATTGGTTTCGCCGGACACGAGTATCGGCACCTGTCCGTCCTGAGCTTGTCGCAGCGCGGTGTCGGGGGGCGGTGATTGCGGGATGGTATCGGAGTCGATGCCTTTGATCGCGATCTGGCCATTGCTGTTGATGATGTTGGCGGTCGCGAGGTCGCGCAGGCCGGCCTGCCCGATCAGGAACGTCTGGAGTCGGCGGGCATCCGTGCGTACCGAGAGTGGCGCGTTATCGAGATCCTTCGCCATGTTGACGAGGTCGTTGCGGATGGTCTGCCCGTGCTCTTGCAGATAGGCATTGGCGACGAGCACCGAATTCTGGATGATCTGGCGGGGCCGGCTCGAGAACCACGCGTCGAGACCACGAGCGAAACTGGTGGTCGCGGCGATGGCGAGCAAAATCGCCGGCAGTGCCGCCATCACGCTGAACAGCCCGACGATGCGGATATGCAGGCGGCTGCCGGCGACCTTGTTGCGCCAAGCTTGCCACAAGCCCCACATCTGCCAGCCGATCACGCCGACCATCGCGAGGATCATCACGACGTTGACCAGCACGACGATAAGGACGACTTCCCCAGTCGGCACGATGGGGGTGAGGTTGGTCAGAATCAGATAGGTGGCGAGCCCCGAGATGAGGGACAGCACCATCACCACCAGCCCGATCCAGAAGGCACGGCTTCCCGAATGCGGCGTCGGCAAGCCCGAGGCCTGCAAGCGCGTGGTTTTCGTTTGATGGTCAGCCGCCGCCATGCGGTGCTGCTCCGTTCGAGTTGCCGGCTTAGTCTTCGGCGGTGTCGGCTGCCAAGTTGTGCTTGCTGCGCTGCAACACTTGCGAAGCAGCACCATGCCCCTGGTCGCTTAGCGTCCAATTTGCGCAACACTGTGACCGAAAATGGACGTCGCAGTGTTCAGTTTGTCCCTGAAGATGTGACTTTTCAGAGACAGGAAAGGGAATAGACCTCGGGAACTCCCGCGTCAATACGGGTAAAAAGGTGCCTGTAGGCAGAGCCGGGAGCAAACCTCCCGCACCCACCAATATGTTTCACGGCAAAGGCGAACGCACAACCTTAAGGTCGAGATCGCGTATCCGGGTGCGCAGAGTATTCCGATTGACTCCAAGCAACTCAGCCGCGCGGATCTGGTTTCCACGGGTAGCAGCCAAAGCCGCCGTGAGCAGCGGAGCCTCCACCTGCCGGATGATCCGGTCATACAGCCCTGGCGGTGGCAGATCCTTGCCGAAACCACCAAAGTAGGTTGCGAGGTAGCGCTCAACCATCTCGGAGAGCGTCTTGGCATCGTCCGCTGATTCATCCAGTCGCGGCGGTGCAGCGTCCAACAACTCCTGATCGACCAGTTCGACCGTGACAGTGTCCTGAGTATAAAGTGCCGCCAGACGGCGAACGAGGTTCTCCAACTCGCGGACATTGCCCGGCCAGCTATGCCGCTTCAGCCGTTCGATCGCGGCCGGCTCGATGTTCTTGAGACCAAGCCCTTCGCGGGCAACCTGCCGCAGGAAGTGCCTTGTGAGATCGCCGACATCCTCGGTCCGTTCGCGCAGCGCCGGCAGGCGGAGCGGAACGACGTTCAACCGGTAGTAGAGATCCTCGCGGAATACCCCCTGCTGTATCTGGGAGCGCAGATCGCGGTGAGTGGCAGCGACGATCCGCACATTCGTCTTGATGGGCGTGCGGCCACCGACTGAGGTGTACTCCCCCTCCTGCAGCACGCGTAGCAGCCGGGTCTGCGCTTCGAGCGGCATGTCGCCGATCTCGTCGAGGAACAGTGTCCCTCCTTCCGCCTGTTCGAAACGGCCAGACGCACGGTTCTGGGCGCCGGTGAACGCGCCCTTCTCGTGACCGAACAGCTCGCTCTCGATCAGCTCGCGGGGAATGGCAGCCATATTGACGGCCACAAACGGGCCGGCGCGCCGCTTTCCATAGTCGTGCAGCACGCGAGCCACCAGCTCCTTGCCGGTGCCGGACTCGCCGGTGATCATGACCGTCAAGTCGCTCTGCGTGAGCCGCGCTAGAACCCGATAGATTTCCTGCATCGCCGCCGAGCGGCCGATCAATGGGAGCTGGTCGTTGTCGTGATCGCCGCTGATGCGTGCCGCCTTGCGGCCTGGCTCGGCCAATGCGCGGCCGACAACCGCTACCAGCTCGTTGAGATCGAACGGTTTGGGCAAATACTCATAGGCGCCCTTTTCTGCGGCCGTAAGAGCAGTCATCAACGTGTTCTGCGCGCTCATCACGATGATGGGAAGGTCCGGGCGGAGCTTCTTTATTCGCGGAATCAGATCGAAGGCGTTCTCGTCGGGCATGACGACGTCTGTGATGACGACTTCGCCTTCACCCTGACTGACCCAGCGCCAGAGTGTTGCGGCGTTGCTTGTGGCGCGCGGCAGATACCCCGCCCTCGCCAGAGCCTGATTCAGCACCGTGCGAATCGCGGTGTCGTCGTCGGCGATAAGGATTGTTCCTTTAGCCATTCTGGGGCCCCTTCCCTGTGGGCTTGGCGCCTGCGACCTGAAGTGGCAGCAGCACGCGAAAAACAGTGTGCCGGCGTTCGCTTTCGAACTCGATGACGCCGCCGTGGTCACGAATGATCTTGCCCACGAGAGCCAAGCCGAGGCCGCTCCCCCGCGTCTTGGTCGTGACGAAGGGATCGAAGAGCTGCTGCTTGATATGCTCGGGCACGCCGATACCCGTGTCTTCGATCTCGATCATCAAGGGCAGCGCGACGCGAGAGGTCGTGCCGGGTACTGTCATACGAACGCCCGGCCTGAACGCGGTGCGCAGGATGATCCGCCCGGGCTCAGGCAGCTCGCTGACGGCTTCCGCCGCATTCTTCAGGAGATTGAGAAAAGCTTGGATCAGCTTGTCGCGGTTGGCCGCCACAGGCGGCAATGAGGGGTCGTACTCCGCACTGATCGGAATGGACGAGGCAAACCCGGCTTGGGCGAGCCGGCACACGTGATCGAGCACAGCATGGATGTTGACCGGTTCCAATTGCAACGGCCGCTCGTCGCCGAACACTTCCATCCGATCGACAAGGTTCCGGATGCGATCGGTCTCCGAACAGATCAACTGTGCCAGCGCACGGTCTTCATCCCCGAGGCCGGGCTCCAGCAACTGGGCTGCGCCACGTATCCCCGAAAGCGGATTCTTGATCTCGTGAGCGAGCACTGCGGCCATTCCCGACACCGTCCGCGCCGCCGTTCGATGAGTAAGGTGGCGCTCGATCATCTGCGCCATCGAACGCTGCTGGATCATGACGATGGTGAGACCGCCCTGCTCGGGCACGGGGCCGGCGTAAATGTCGACGAGGCGGCTGCCCTCGATACGCGGCAACGCAATGTCTATGCCGTATTCGTTCACGCTGGCGCCGGAGCGGCGGACCTGATCCACCAAGGCGACAAGCGGACAGCCGAAACCAACGGCTTCCCGCAATGTCTGCCGCCGCATCACGGCGATGCTCATCGAGAAGAACTGTTCGGCTGCCTGGTTGGCGTAGACGATGCGCTCGGCCTCGCCGACGACGAGAATTGGATGGGGAAGGGCCGCCAGCAGCATATCGTGCTCGACGTGCCGACGCGCAGCAGCGCCCGCTGCCACAGGATTAGGACCCGGTTCATTCCTGGACTGGCTGCTCATGCTGCCATCTCCGCAGACTCTGAATAAAACTCCTGGAGGCCTCGGAGCACCCGGGAGGTGTCTTCCTCCTGGCAAAGAATTTTGCGCCAGCGCTTCACGTCGGCGACCGCCCGGCCGCTCGATTCCAGGTACCAGCCGACGTGTTTGCGGGCATTGCGCAGACCCAAGCCCGCTCCGTACTCACTCAGCATCGCTTCGTAATGCTCGGCGGCAATGCGGCCCTGGTCCGCGAGCGCGGGCGGTCCAGGATCGGCTCCAGTGGCCAACGCGGCCGCAATGCGACCCGGCAGCCACGGCGCTCCATAGGCCCCACGCCCGACCATGACGCCGTCGGCCCCGGATGCCTGTAGCGCGGCAAGCGCATCATCCACACTGGTTATGTCGCCATTGACGATGACCGGGACAGAGACGGCTTCCTTGACCGCGCGGACAGCGGCCCAATCGGCGTGGCCTTTGAAAAACTCCTGGCGGGTGCGGCCGTGGACCGTCACAAGCCGGATCCCAGAGGCTTCAGCACGGCGGGCGAGATCGGGGGCATTCATACACGAGCGATCCCAGCCCAGCCGCATCTTGAGCGTCACCGGCACGTCGACGGCAGCGACGACCGCTTCGATGAGCTGCAGCGCCAGTTCGGGCTCGCGCATGAGCGCTGAACCGCACAGGCGCCCCGTCACCTCGCGGGCTGGACAGCCCATATTGATATCTACGATGTCCGCACCGAAATCGACGGACATGCGGGCGGCCTCGGCGAGCCAATGAGCTTCACGGCCCGCGAGTTGGATGACGAAGGGGCTCAATCCCTTTCCGACGACCTTGCGAAGCATATCCCGGCGTAAGCGCACGAGCTCCGCGCTCGCAACCATTTCGGAGACCACGACGCCCGCACCCATCGCGCGTGCGATGCAGCGAAATGAATAGTCAGAAACGCCAGACATCGGCGCGAGGAATACAGAATTTTCTGCACCGCACTCGCCGATCCGGAGCTTTCCTTCGTTCTTCATTCTCACGCGTGCCTATTTTTTAATCACTTAAATTCAGTGCTACTAGTTTATGCAAACTAAGCTGGCGGAGGCGAAATTGCAAGGGGTGGGGCATGGTCGATTGCACGCGCCGGAGCGTCCCGGTATGCAAGCAGAGGACGTAAAATTGGACGATGGAGTCGGGAATTGACGGTCGCCGCCATCATAGTAGCAGCGGGCCGAGGTTCGCGCGCGGTCACTCCTGGTGCGCCACCGAAGCAATTTGTCGAGCTCGCGGGCAAAACCGTACTGGCCCGTTCGATCGAGGCGTTGGGGCGACTGGACGTGGTCTCGGCCATCGTCGTCGTCATTCATCCCGATGACGCTCCGGCTTACGACGTCGTCGTCGGCACACTCGATGACGCAGTGCAACAAAAACTCCTACCGGCTTGCTCTGGAGGCCCGACGCGGCAAGCCTCTGTCCAGTGTGGGCTGGCAGCATTGGCAGGCGCTGAAGTGGATCGCGTATTGATCCATGACGCTGCCCGGCCTTTCGTTACGCAGGATGTGATCGAGCGCGTCGTTGCCGCATTGTCGGATACGCCCGGGGCTGTCGCAGCGATCCCGGTTGCCGATACTCTAAAGCGTGCCGACAATCTCAACCGGGTTGCAGGCACCGTCGACCGCGCAGGGCTGTGGCGGGCCCAAACTCCACAAGGCTTCCGGTACGAAGCTATCTGCGATGCGCACCGCCGTGCGGCAGCCGTGGGGCGTAACGATTTTACGGACGACGCGGCGATCGCGGAATGGGCAGGTCTCGACGTCGCCCTCGTGCTCGGCGCTGACCGCAATGTGAAGATCACGACGGAACAGGACATCGCCATGGCGCGGAAGCTGCTCGAACGTGCGGCTGCGGGACAGCGCTACGAGACGCGCTCCGCGAGTGGCTTCGACGTACACAAGTTCGAGCCTGGCAACAGCGTGTGGCTGTGCGGCGTCGAGATCCCGCATGTCGCCAAACTCGAAGGGCATTCGGACGCGGACGTCGGTCATCACGCACTGACCGATGCGCTGCTGGGCGCGATCGGCGCCGGCGACATCGGCCAGCATTTCCCGCCCTCGGATATGAAATGGAAGGATGCGGCTTCGCACATCTTCCTCTCCCACGCCGGCAAGCTCGTCGCCGAACGCGGCGGGCGTATCGTCAATGTCGATGTTACCATTCTGGCGGAAGTGCCGCGTATCGGTCCGCACCGCGCCGCGATGTGTGCACGCATCGCGGAATGTCTGGGGCTCGAGGTGGAACGCGTCTCAGTCAAAGCGACGACGACTGAAGGCCTCGGGTTCACGGGCCGCCGGGAAGGCATTGCCGCGATGGCGACAGCATCGGTTGAACTGCCCGTCGAGATACCGACGTGAGCACCGCCCCCTTTTACTATCGCGCGCTCGGCAGCGACGGCGGCGCACGCCTCGGCGAGGTCGTGACGCCGCGTGGCATCATCCGCACACCGGCATTCATGCCGGTCGGCACTGTCGCCACGGTGAAAGCGCTGTACCCGAATCAGGTGAAGCAAGCGGGCGCAGATATCCTGCTCGCCAACACCTATCACTTGATGTTGCGCCCTGGGGCTGAGCGCGTTCACCGCCTCGGCGGACTCCATACGTTCATGCGCTGGGACGGCCCGATCCTCACGGACAGCGGCGGCTTCCAGGTAATGTCGCTGTCGGGCCTGCGCAAGATGAGCGAGCAGGGCGTCGCGTTCCAGTCGCATCTCGATGGTTCCCGGCACATGCTCACACCGGAGCGCGCCGTCGAAATCCAATGCCTTCTCGGCTCCGACATCATCATGCAGCTCGACGAATGCATCGAGCTCCCGGCGGAACCGGCACGCGCACAGCAGGCGATGGAATTGTCGCTGCGCTGGGCCGATCGCTGCAAGGCCGAGCTCGGCCGCCAGCGAGACAAGGGGCTGGCGAGTGAGGGACAGGCGTTGTTCGGCATCGTGCAAGGTGGAACAGACGCCGCCTTGCGCAAGCGATCCGCGGAGGGTTTGGTTGCGCTCGACCTTCCTGGCTATGCGGTCGGCGGCCTCGCCGTCGGTGAAGGGCAGGAGCTGATGCTCGCCACGCTTGACGTTACGACGCCCTATCTGCCAGCGCACAAACCGCGCTATCTCATGGGCGTCGGCACGCCATCCGATCTGATCGAGGCCGTCGCGCGCGGGATCGACATGTTCGATTGCGTGATGCCGACGCGGTCTGGCCGGCACGGCCAGGCGTTCACATGGAACGGCCGCGTCAACATCAAGAACGCAAAGCACGCGGAGGATCTGCGCCCGCTCGACGAGAGGAGCGCTTGCCCCGCCTGCCGCGACTACAGCCGCGCGTACCTCCATCACCTCCTGAAGTCCGGCGAGTATCTCGGTGCGATGCTGATGTCGTGGGCCAACACGTGGTTTTATCAGGAGCTGATGGCCGCCATGCGCACGGCGATTGCCGAGGGGCGCTTCGAGGCGTTCCGGCGTGAATACACCGATCGCTTGAACCGGGCCGAGCCTTGAGTGGCGAGCGAAATCAAGCGAGTTTCCTCGCTTGGGCCGCCCGGCTCGGCCCCTTCTGGTATGCAATACCAAGTATGTTCGTCATTCTCGCGGGAGTGGCGACGTGCAGTTTCGTCGATACTCCCGATCACGATCGGTTCGAGATCATGAGCAGCGTGGCGACTCCGGGCAACACACGGGCTGCCGTCGTCACTCGACAATTGCATTCCGACAGCGGATCCACCGTGATCTGCCTGTTTCTCGTTGTCGGACCTCCGCCCGAACCGGGACCTGCGCGGCGGCTGACCGAGACATGCGCGCTCGTTGCCACGGACGTCGAGATGCGGCTCGGGTTACGGTGGCTTGCCAATGGCCGGCTTGGCGTGAAGTTGCCTCCCGGCGTCGAAGCGTCGGCATCTGAACCGCTCGGCGACCAGTGCTATTTCGATCGCAACGTGCGGCGGGTTTGCTATCGGCCACAGCTCGTCGAAATAGAAAAATAGCGGGCTGACGCACGG
>CANJPN010000103.1 GCA_947475855.1 Bradyrhizobiaceae bacterium | reverse complement strand
TCCTTGAGCGACGTGATCGCGCGCTTGGTGTTGAAGATCTGGCCGGGCCCGTGCGTGAACACGGCGAGCGTGTGCACACCTTTGTGCTCGTCGAATTTCTTCAGCTCGCGCTCATAGAGGCGCTGGTAGGCGACCGAGACGGCTTCCGAGGTGTCGCCGAGGAACGGAAACTCCGCGACTTCCGAGATCGGGAACCGGCCGGGCGTATATCCGTGCACGGTGAAGGAGATATCGGCGAGGCCGTCGCGAACGGCGTCGAACGTCTGTGGCGGCGCGACGACGGCCTTCGGCAGCAGGTTGCACTTGACCCGACCGCCGGTGTCGTTCTCAACGTCCTTGCAGAACGGCATCATCATGTCGTTGACGAGTGGATGCGACGGCGGCACCCATCCGCTGGCGTTGAGCGTAATTTGGGCAATCGCGTTGCTCGCGGATATTGCAAGCCCGGCAGCGAGCAGACTCGCGCCGATCATTGTCTTCCTCATGCCGATCCTCCCTAGATCTTTGACTTGGCTGACATCGAAGTAGTGCACTTTTCCAGGCGACAAACAATTCGTCTCCCGTCTCACTTGCCGGGCTTGAGTGATCGAGGTGTTGCTGAACGCCTCCCCGCCATGGAATCCAGCGCTCGATCATCCCCCCGCCGGCCGCCGCAGGCCTGCCACGCGGAAGCGGTTGGCGACGAATGCTGCGTCCGTCAGGGACGCATTGCCAGCGGGGTTCGCACCGGAAACGTGGTAGTCACTGAACGCCGCGCTCTGGTTGACGAAAATGCCGCCAGTGAGATTGCAGGACAGGTTCACGCCGGCTTGGGCGAAAGCGTCTGCTGCTTCGACGATAGTCGCCCCGCTGGTCGAGTAAATCGCAGCCGTGATCGCCCCCTTGGCGCGAGCGAGCCCGGCCGCGAGGGCGATCGCCTGCGATGTCGTGTTCGTTGCCACAATGAAACTGATTGGTCCGAACTGCTCGGATGATACCAGCGCGTCGTCGGCCGGATTGCCGGCATCGGCCGTCAGGATCGCGGGCGTTGCAGTACGCGCGCCGGACGTGCCGGGCGGTTCGTAGGACGTGCTCGCTAGAGCGACTTTCCCTTTGGCCGAAACCGCTTTGACGCGATCCAGCGTTGCTGGGTTCTGGATCGCGCCGAGAACACCTGCGGCGCGCTCTGGGCTCGATACGAGCTTTTCCACGGCGCTCGCAATTCCGCGTGTCACATCCTCGAGCGACTTGTGGCCTTCGTCCGTAGCAATGCCGCCGCGCGGAACGTAGATGTTCTGCGGTGCGGTGCACATCTGACCCGAGTAGAGCGATAGAGAGAAAGCGATGTTCTGGCACATGCCCTTGTAGTTCGACGTCGAGTCTATGACGATCGAGTTGACGCCGGCCTCCTCGGTGTAGACCTGCTTGTCACGGGCGTTTTCGCGCACCCATTGGCCGAACGCGTTCGACCCGGTGAAGTCGACGATGCCGACCGCGGGGTGAGTGACCAATTCCTTTGCGATTGGTTGGTCAAGATTGTCGGGCGCGAGCTGCACGACATCTGCGTCGTAGCCTTCCTCGACGAGCACCGCTCGCGCGATCCTGAGCGTAATCGCCATGGGCAGGATCGCCATCGGATGCGGTTTCACGATCACGGAGTTGCCGGTCGCCAAGCTGGCGAACAGCCCTGGGTATCCATTCCAAGTCGGGAAGGTCGCGCACCCCACGACGACGCCGATTCCACGGGGAATGATCCGCCATGACTTCTCTAGACGCAGCGGCTCCTGCCCGCCGCCTTGCGGCTTTTCCCATAGCGCGGCCTTCGGCACTTTGCGCATCTCCATCACGGCATAGGCGACGGCCTCCAGGCCGCGGTCCTGCGCATGTGGCCCACCGGCTTGGAACGCCATCGCGAAGCCTTGCCCGGTTGTGTGCATGACCGCGTTACCGATCAGAAAGCTCTGCCGGTTGATGCGATGAAGGATCTCGAGGCAGATACCTGCACGTTCGTCACCCGACGCACATGCCCATCGTTTGCCAGCCGCCGTGCCGCGCTCGATAAGTTCCGCGACGCTGGGCGCCGCATAGCTGATTCCGAGATCGAAGCCCCAAGGGCTCTTTTCCTGCCCGACCGTGTGGCCGGCATTCTGTCCCAGATCGAAAGGCTTGCCGCGCATCGCAATAAAGGCGGCCTCGGCGTCGGCTTTCGCAGTCTCGCCGTAGATCTTGCCGCTCGGCGCTTCTGGATATGCGCTCCAGTAGGTTCGGGCGGCCGCGACTTCTATCGCTTTGTCTAGCGTAACGCGGTGCTTTTCGAATAAGCCGGCCATACCGAGCGTCCTCCGCTTTCGTCCGTCCGCGTCCGCTGTTCTCGCGGCTTCAACGAATATATTGACCGGCTGGACGGTCAATGCAAGAAATTCCAGCGACCCTCCCGCTAAAATGGAGAGGGAGTGGGAGAGACGACCATGGTTGTCCAAACGATTCTGATCGAAGACGTGCACGCAGTTCGCACGATCACGCTCGCCCGTCCGGACAAGCTCAATGCATTCGACGCCGCGATGGCGCAAGGTTTTCTCGTGGCTCTCGATGGCGCCAAGTCGGAAGCGATCCGTGCGGTGATTGTGACGGGGGCTGGGAAAGCTTTCAGCGCCGGCCAGGATCTGGCTGAAGTCCTGCAGAAGCCGGATGCGCCACCTGTCGATCTCGGGCGCGTTCTGGAAATCCAGTGGAACCCGATCGTTCGCGCTATTCGAAATCTCGGCAAGCCCGTTATCTGCGCCGTCAACGGTACCGCTGCGGGAGCTGGTGCGAATGTCGCTCTCGCCTGCGATATCGTCCTCGCGGCGCGCTCTGCAAAATTTATCCAGCCGTTCTGCAAACTGGGCCTCGTTCCCGACAGCGGAGGCACCTGGCTATTGCCGAGACTTTTAGGTGAAGCACGGGCGAAAGCACTTACTATTCTTGGTGATGATATCACCGCCGAGCAAGCGGAGGCGTGGGGTATGATCTGGAAAGCCGTACCGGACGATCAACTCATGACGATCGCGCAAGATATGGCGATACGTCTCGCCACCCAGCCGACCTATGGCCTAGGACTGACCAAGCAGGCGATTCACGCCAGCGCTTGCGCGAGCCTCGAGGAACAGCTGAACGTCGAGCGCGATCTTCAACGCCTCGCCGGGGCAAGTGAAGATTACGCCGAGGGCGTCGCGGCATTCATCGAGAAGCGCCAACCTTGTTTCACCGGGAAGCCGCCGCCACGATGATCACTTGAGTCCCTCGAGCAATTGTGAAGCTGGAGATGTGCATGCAGCAGTCGAATGCCGAAAAGCTTGCACGCGCCTGTGCCGACGCCATGTGGACGAGTGACAACGCATCGCGCGCTCTCGGCATGGAGCTCGTCGATGTCGGCGCTGGCCGCGCGACGATGGCCATGACGATCACGGACAACATGACCAACGGTCACGGCATGTGCCACGGCGGTTACATTTTCACGCTCGCCGACAGCGCATTTGCATTCGCGTGCAATTCACACAACCAGAACGCGGTGGCCCAGCATTGCTCTGTGACGTTCATCCGCCCAGGCAAGCGCGGCGACCGTATGATTGCAATGGCGGTCGAACGATCGCGCTCGGCTCGCAGCGGCATCTACGACATCACGGTCACCGGCGGTGACGGTAAGGTGATCGCCGAGTTTCGCGGTCATTCGCGCGTGATCGAGGGTCAGTTGGTTCCGTAGTGCGACCAGGCGCGCACCTGGCGTGCATCCAGTCGATAACAGCGCCGCTGGCAGCGAAGTCCGCGCCGGCCAAACGCAAAAGGGAGGGGATAGACGCCATGCTCGACCTGACACCCAAGCGCGAAGAGCTCGAGCCCATCGAGATCGCTTCGCGAGACGAGATCTCAGCGCTGCAATTGAAGCGCCTGAAGTGGACGCTTCGGCACGTCTACGACAACGTACAATACACGTGGAAGAAGTTCGACAAGGCCGGCGTTCACCCCGACGACCTGAAATCGCTCGACGATCTCGCGCGTTTCCCATTCACGGCAAAGGACGACCTGCGCCAGAATTATCCGTTCGGGATGTTCGCGGTTCCGCAGGACGGCATCGTGCGGGTCCATGCGTCGTCGGGCACCACGGGAAAGCCGACTGTGGTCGGCTACACCAGGAACGATATCGACACCTGGTCCGATCTGATGGCGCGTTCGATCCGCGCTTCGGGTGGCCGTCGCGGCATGATTCTTCATGTCGCCTACGGGTATGGGCTGTTCACGGGCGGCCTGGGCGCGCACTACGGCTCGGAGCGCCTGGGCTGTATGACGGTTCCCGTCTCCGGCGGTATGACCGAGCGGCAGGTGCAGTTGATCGAAGATTTCAAGCCCGACATCATCATGGTGACGCCGAGCTACATGCTGTCGATCCTCGACGAGTTCAAGAAGCAGCGCATCGATCCCCGCAGATCGTCTCTCAAAGTCGGAATCTTCGGCGCCGAGCCGTGGACCAACTCGATGCGTAGCGAGATCGAGCAGGCCTTCGACATGCACGCGGTCGACATCTACGGCTTGTCGGAGGTGATGGGACCCGGCGTCGCCAACGAGTGCGTCGAGACCAAGGACGGGCTGCATGTCTGGGAGGACCACTTCTATCCCGAGGTCATCGATCCCGTCACCGGCAAGGTGCTGCCTGATGGCGAGATCGGCGAGCTTGTATTTACGTCGCTGACGAAGGAGGCGATGCCGGTCGTGCGATATCGCACCCGCGATCTGACACGGCTGTTGCCGGGTACCGCACGTAGCATGCGGCGCATGGAGAAAATCACCGGACGTTCGGACGATATGATGATCGTCCGCGGGGTCAACGTGTTCCCGACGCAGGTGGAGGAGCTGCTTCTAGAGATCGATCAGCTTGCCGGACACTACCAGGTCGTGCTGACGCGAAGTGACAGGCTCGACCTATTCGAGGTTCTTGTCGAGGCGCGACCGGAAGCGAATTCCGCTGATGTAAGGCAAGGCGCCGCAGACAGATTGGCTCGGCGGATCAAGGATCGCATCGGCGTGACGGCGAAGGTTACAGTACTTGATCCCGGCGCCGTCGAGCGTTCGGCTGGCAAGGCGCGACGCGTCGTCGACAACCGACCGAAGGTTTGAACCCGAATGGCCCGTACCCGCGCATCCGACCACGATTCCAAGCGCCGAGCGATACTCGACCGCGCGACGAAATTGTTTGCCGAGCGCGGCTATTCGCGTTCGTCCATGTCCGAGATTGCGGTCGCGTGCGGCACATCGAAAGCGCTGCTCTACCACTACTACGAGAATAAGGAGCAACTGCTGTTCGACATCCTCCACGCGCATTTCACGGCGATCGAGGAGATTGTTGCGGAGGCGGACAAGCCGGGCATCAAGCCGCTGCAACGGTTGCACGCGCTCATAAACGCACTGCTGGTCGCCTACGAGGGCGTCGACGCCACTCATCGGGTGCAGATCAACGATCTGGGTTCACTTCCAGTTGTCCGCCAGGACGCACTTAAGGATTTCGAGCGCAGATTGGTCGCGCGCTTTGCTTCGGCGCTCTCGGACGTGAACCCGTCGTTGAAACGCGGGCGAAAACTTCTGAAGCCCGTCACCATGTCGCTGTTCGGCATCGTCAATTGGTCCTACCTCTGGTTCAAGTCCGACGGGCCGTTGTCGCGCGCGCAGTATGCCGACCTTGTCACGCGCATCATGACACAGGGCATTTCGGGTTTGGGCGAGCCACAATCGGCCAATGATGGACGCTCGGCTCGGACACGGGGCTACGAGCGATCGTAGTCGAGAACGACGCGCGACGAGGCTGGTCGCGACTGACAGGTAAGCACGAAACCGGCCGCCATCTCCCACTCCTGGAGCGAGAAATTGCGGTCCATCACGATCTCGCCTTCGACCAGCATCGCGCGACACGTGCAGCACATTCCACCCTTGCACGAATAGGGCAGTTTCACGCCCTGCGCGAGCCCCGCGTCTATGACGTGCTGATCTTCGCGAACGTGAAATGTGCGCCGTCTTCCATCGAGGATCGCGATGACCTCCGCGCCAGCCGCGACTGCTGTTTCTTTCGAGTGCGTTCTCTCGGCCACCGTCATGCCGACGACTTGTGGGCCGGTGCGGAAATACTCGAAGCGGATACGACCGCGTTCAACGCCGAGCGCCAGCAGTGTCGACAACGCATTCTTGATCAGCGTGTCGGGTCCGCACAGGAAAACTTGGTCGATGCCGCTTGGCGACATGCTGCCGACGAGTTTGACGATCTTCTCGCTATCGATGCGCCCAGAAAGAACAGGCACATCGGCTTCGCTGTCTCGCGATAATACATGGATGATCTGCAGTCGCTGCAGGTTGTTGTTCTTCAGTCCTTCCAGCCGCTCACGAAAGATGATTTCGTCGACGGTTCGGCTGCCGTAGATCAGCGAGATCGCGCATTCAGGATCGCGCGCCAACGCATGCTCGATGATGCTGACGACTGGCGTGATGCCGCTGCCAGCGACGATTGCCAACATCCTCCTATTGGCTGCCTCCGCGATGAACCGCCCAGAAGGCTTCGCGCAATCGAGGGTGCCGCCAACGCTCAAGTTCCGATGTGCCCAGCTCGAGAAGAGGCCGTCATCAACGCGCTTGATTGTGATCCAGAGCAGCTGATCTTGCGGCCCCGAGCTGATCGAATAGGTGCGCCGCACTTCATTGCCGTCGATCGTCGCCCGTACACCGATGTGCTGCCCCGGCTCGAATTGGAACGTCTGGGACAGTGCGGCTGGGACGCTGAGACCGATTGAGAGCGCATGAGGTGTCTCGCTCCTCACTTCAGCGATGTCCAGCTTGTAAGAGTCGTCGCTCATCTTGTCGTCCCAGCCGGCGCCGATGCGGAAAGCTCAAGCCTCAGATGCACTTGAAGGCCTCGAACGGTTCGCGGCAATGAAGGCAGCGGTGATGTGCCTTGCAGGCCGTCGATCCGAACGCTGATAAAAGCTCCGTCTCACGAGAACCGCACTGAGGGCAGTTGTGGACGGCGTTATCGAACAGCGCGCGTTTGCCAGCAGCGCGCGGCGGTGGCGAGATGCCGTTCAGCGCGAGCTTCTCCCGTCCGGCCTCGGTGATCCAATCGGTCGTCCAAGGCGGATATCGCTCGATCACAACGTGCGTGTTGTCGATGCCGGCACGTGCCAGGGTCGTTACGATGTCGAGCGCGATGACGTCGTTCGCCGGGCAGCCCGAGTAGGTCGGCGAGATCGATACCTCCAGGCAACCGTCATTGAGCCTCACGCCCCGCAGGATACCGAGGTCGTGGATCGTTAGAAACGGCAGCTCTGGATCGCACACAAAGGCGAGCGCTGCGTCCGCGCGCGCAACCAACCCGTCGAGCTCGCGAACCTCGCTTACCATGTGACGCCCGGATAGGCGCGATGCAGGCTCTGCATTTGTCCTAGCATGTGACCCAGATGTTCGGTGTGCTGCCCCCGCTTGCCGCCGCTCGACATCCAGCCTGACTTCGGTTTTGCAAGCAACGCCTCGGCGAGAACTGTGTCGATCGTCGCGTCCCAGGAGGGCTTCACAGAGCCTGGATCGACGCCAACGCCCTGCGTGATCATCGCTCCATCGATGGCGTCGGCCTCGAACAACTCGCCAGTGTACATCCACAGATCATCGACGGCGTTCTGCATGCGCTGCCGGCTCTCCTCGGTTCCATCGCCCAGCCGGATCACCCACTCGCTCGCGTGGCGCAAATGATAGGCGCATTCCTTGGCGGCTTTTCCTGCAATGCCGGCGACCTCAGCATCGCATGATTTGGCGAGCATCGAGAAATGCGGCGCTGCGAACGCGGAGTAGAAAAGCTGCCGCGCCATGGTCACTGCGAAATCGCCGTTCTCGCGTTCGACCAGTTGCACATTGAGATATTGCGGCGCGCCGCGCAGAAACGCGAGATCGTCTTCGTTGCGTCCGTTCCCTTCGAGCTTTGCAGCATGTGCGTAGAGCGCTCGGGCTTGACCGATATGATCGAGCGCGATGTTGGACAACGCGATGTCCTCTTCCAACGTGGGGGCTCGGCTAGACCATTCCGACAACCGATGTCCCAGCACCAGCGCCGTATCCGCGAGCCGCAGGACATAGGTGAACTGGTGGGGCGGGACGGAATTAGTGTCGGGATTGGCACTCATCGAACGATCTCCAGAAACCACGGCGCGCCTAGCGATTGATCGGACTCTCCCGCCCTTTTACGCCTGCGCTTACATGTGGCCGACTTCATCGGGGATGTCGTAGAATGTCGGATGGCGATAGGGCTTTCGCTCCGCGCTCGAAGGCTCGAGTAAGATGTCCTTGTCGGCAGGATCGGACGCGACGATCGCACGGCTCGGTACCACCCAGATGCTGTCCACATCGCCGCGCCGCGTATAGAGATCGCGTGCGTTCTGCAACGCCATTTCGTCGTCGGTCGCGTGCAGACTGCCGACGTGTTTATGCGCGAGCCCGTTTCTGGGACGCAGGAAAACTTCGTAGAGTGGCCACTTCGCTTCGGTCATCGCATTACTCCGCCGCAACCTTGGCCGCCGCAGCGCGCTCGCGCCGTTTTTGCGCGTGCGCCATTGCCGCCTCGCGCACCCACGCACCTTCTTCATGCGCCTTGCGCTTGGCAGCGATCCGCTGACGATTGCAGGGGCCCTCTCCTTTTACGACGCGCCAGAACTCGTCCCAATCGATCGGTCCGGTCTGCCAGTGTTTCGTCGGCTCATCGAATTTCAGGTCAGGATCTGGGATTGTCAGGTCGAGGAAGTGCGCCTGAGGAACCGTGGCATCGATGAACTTCTGCCGCAGTTCATCGTTCGAAAATCGCTTGATCTTCCACTGCGTCGACTGATCAGAATGCTGGCTATCCCGGTCCGATGGTCCGAACATCATCAGGCACGGCCACCACCAGCGGTTCAGCGATTCCTGCGCCATTTCCCTCTGTTCTGGAGAGCCGCGCGCCAGCGTCATCATGATCTCGTAGCCCTGCCGCTGATGGAAGCTCTCCTCTTTGCAGATGAGGACCATCGCCCGTGCGTACGGACCATAACTGCAGCGGCAAAGCGGAATCTGGTTCATGATGGCTGCGCCGTCGACCAGCCATCCGATTGCGCCGATGTCCGCCCAGGTTAGTGTCGGGTAGTTGAAGATCGAGGAATATTTTGCCTTCTGTGCGTGAAGCTGATCGATCAGTTCTTCGCGCGATACGCCCAGCGTTTCGGCCGCGGAATAGAGATAGAGCCCATGACCGGCCTCGTCCTGGATCTTCGCCAGAAGCTGGAGCTTGCGTTTTAGGCTTGGCGCCCGGGTCAGCCAATTGCCTTCCGGCTGCATGCCGATAATTTCCGAATGCGCGTGTTGCGAGATCTGGCGAACCAGCGTCCGGCGATAAGCCTCCGGCATCCAGTCCATGGCCTCAATTCGATTCTCGCCGTCAATTCGGCCCTGGAACCGACGAAGCTTCTCTTGCTCCTCGGACGCGCATTGATCGGTTTGATTTTCGACGCTGAGGGCCTGCGTGTACATCTCGACCTCCCGCAGAATTCGGGCATTTCAGAATTTATGTCACACAAACAGGAAACAGACAACATTTGTGTAACATTTCAATGGCGAGCGGAAAATCGCCGGGCCGCAGCTTTGCTTGCCGGGGGCAATCCGCCCCGTTCGTTGACGGCACAGGCGTCGAGCCATCGTTCGCAACCGGGCGACACGGCCCAGTAGATTTTCCGCACGGCATCGCGTGCTTCGGCTCCAGGCCAATCGACTGGCATCAGTGCGCGCGGCAACCGAGGATCGTGCAATACGACGCGCCGCCATTCGTGAATGAGAAGAAGCCGTACTTGGAATGCTTGCGCATCGTCCAATCGGGCGAGGCTCTGCGGCGCGCTTGCCAGACCGCCGAGATCGTCGAGCAGGGAACGATAGGCTAGGCCGAGCTGGTCGAACCGCCAGCAGGCCTCGGCTAGCCGTCGCGCCTCTGCCGGATCATCTGCAGTTGCGGTAATTCGGAGGGTCTCACGCACCATCTGGAGATTGGAGGCCTCCCGCGGGCGGCGCCGTTGCTGCGTCGCTGGGCGCACCATCACGTTAGGCGCCAATTGCCCATAGCCCTGCCGAGCGAGGTTATCGCGTAGCGATTGGCGCGTTCTGGGGTCTGGATCTGTCAGAATCTCGAGTTCGAGTCTGCCGTTCCACTGCGCATCCTTGCCGGCATAGATGTGTCGGCCGGCTTCGATGAACTCTGCTGCGCTATGTGACGAAAGCCGGTAATAGCTGTTCTGACCGACGCGATTGCGCTCGAACCACCCGTCGCTGACAAGCCGCGAAAGCGCAGTTCGAACCAGCCCAGGCTCCAGGCCCATCGGCTCGACGAGACGATTGAGCGACCCGAGCCACAGCGATCCGCCGCGCGGCGCAATCGCATCGCCGTAGAGCGTTACGACAAGGGAACCCGCGCGGATTGGCCGTCTCCGCTGGAACCGGGCGAGTAGGGGGCGAATGAGTAGAGGCACAGAAGTCGATGACATCGGGGGATGATGAGTTGGTCAGAGTGGGACGTGCCGGCAATTGCCTCCGGCCTCGAATGGACACATGCCACGCCAGCGCCGGTGCTGCTACTTTTCCACGTTCCCGCCCGGAATTGTACCGGCCACGACCATTGACGCGGAGTGATCGGATCGCATCAATGCGACACTCGCGAGAGCATTGGTGTGAAGGAGCACCCGCCGCACTCTCGAATTCGTCGCCAACAGGAGAACTCATGACCCAAAAGCGCTCGACGGAGGGCTGGCTGCCGAGCCCGCCATTCCAGCATCATCTCGGCATCGAGACAATCGAGGCGGTCGACGGGAAATCCCAGCTGAAATTCACCTTCAAGGCCGAATACGGCAATCGCAAAGGCGACGTTCACGGCGGGGTTCTCGCGACGCTCGCCGATCTTGCGATGTCGCAGGCTATCCGTTCTCTCACGCCGGACATCGCTGGCATGTCCACCATCAACATGACCGTCAACTATCTGGACGTCGCCAGCGGTGATCTCATCGCGCGTGGCCGCAGTGTGAAAGTGGGACGGACGATCGCGGTTGGCGAGGCGACGTGCGAGGATACGCACGGTCGAGTCGTCATTCAAGCGACGGGGGCATTTCGGATGATCCGCCCAAAGAAATCGTAACCCGCCGCACCAACCCGTCAAGGCGGTGCGCTATGCGGAAAATGCGTGTTGGGTGCCACTGACGAAGAGCAAAGATGGAGAATGCGCGTGCTCGCAAGCAAGACCGCGAATGTCGAAGGTATCGACGTGCACTACTGGGAGGGGGGCTCGGGCTTTCCGCTGCTTATGATACATGGCGTCGGACCAGGAACGTCGATCCAGGGCAACTTCGGTCCTGTGCTCGAGCCGCTGGCCGAGCGCTGCCGGATCGTCGCTATCGATCTCATCGGCTTCGGTGCCTCAGGAAGGAAACCGGGGTCGCCGTATTTTGATATCGATCTCTGGATACGACAGGCCGAAGCGATGCTTAGCGTTCTATCCAAGGGCGAATGCGGCGTTGCAGGTCATTCAATGGGCGGTGCGCTGGCTTTGAAACTTGCTGCCCGGAATCCCCGTATCACCAAGGTGCTGACGTCGAGCAGCGTCGGCGCACCCTATCCGATCCCATCCGCACTCGATCGGTTTTGGGCGGCCACCACTGATAAATCCCAGCTGCGTGCGGCGATGATGGAAATGGTGCACGACGCGAACGCTGTCACGGACGCGATGATCGAAGACCGCTACAAGTTCCTTGCGACCGGTGATTACGCGGCCTATTTTTCCGAGATGTTTGCGGCGCCTCGCCAACGCTATCTCGATGCCGCCGTCGTGACGGACGCGGAGTTTGCCGCGATCCGCGCACGAGTGTTGATGCTTCACGGTCGCGACGACAAGCCTTGCCCGCCATCGGCCACGACGATGTCCATCGCGAACAAACTGCCGAACGCCGACATCCGTTTGCTCGGCCGTTGCGGTCACAATCTTCCGCGTGAGCGGACGGCGGAATATCTCGAAGCTGCTGCTGCGTTGTTCTGCTGACAATCGCGGGCTCAGCGCACTTTCCTTTCGAAGAATCATGGAGGGGCCGCCAGCAATGGTCGCAGCCCGTCCTTGTTCGCGCGGATCGGCACCTTGATCTTCGCGATTGTAGAAAATGCGATTCCTGTCGGTCGCACGATTGGCTTGGCCAGGCCGTGGGCCGCTTAAGGCTTCCGCATCGGCATGTTCTGAAGAGTGATGTTTGGAGCGTCAGCGCAGGGAGATTGCCCAAGTCCGATCGAATCGGCTCCAAAGGCCGACCTGCCGAGGCAAGAACCAGCACGCTGGGGCGATCCGGTGGGGCTTGATCCGGACCGGAGGGCTCGTGCCGAGGTGGCCCGGCAAAAGGAGAAGCCAGAAAAGTTGATCGGAAGTTTCGATCAGCCATTCCATTCTAACCGGGATATGCCATATCCAATTCCGATAGGGCGCGCCCCCCGCGGCTCGGATAGATCTGGAGGTCGATGTGCCGAGCATCCGGCAACTCGAATATCTTGTGGCAATCTCCGAAACGCTGAACTTCAGGCGTGCGGCCGAACGCACCAATACGACACAACCCACGCTCAGCGAGCAGCTCAAGGCCCTCGAAGATCGATTGGGCGTCCAACTCGTCGAGCGCGGGCGCTCGCGCGTGTTACTGACGCCAATTGGAGGGCAGGTCGTCGAAATCGCGCGTCGGATACTGCGGGACGCAAACGAGATCCGCCAGTTGACCGCCAGTGGTGGGAAAGAGCTATCCGGCGTGCTTCGGCTCGGTCTGCCGCCGACGCTCGGTCCATATCTCCTAAAGCTGGTTCTGCCGAGGCTGCACAAGGCTTTTCCGGATTTGAAGCTCTACATCCGCGAGGAGCTGCCGGAGACGCTGCCTCGCGCGATAGAGGAAGGCAGTCTCGACGTTGCGATTACGCTGCTGCCGGTCCAAGGCGCCGATTTCGTCACGAGGTCCTTGTTCCGCGAGCCGCTATTCATGGTGGTCGGTGCTGACCACCCGCTCGCATCGCAGAAGTCCGTCCAGCGGGCGGATCTCAACGGGCAGGATGTGCTGGCATTGAGCCGCGAGCATCAGCTCCACGATGTGATCGTCTCCTTGTGCGAGGAACTTGGAGCGCGTCTTCGTTACGACTTCGAAGGCACGAGTCTCGATACTCTCCGCGAAATGGTGATGATGGGCCTGGGAATCACATTTCTTCCCGGCCTCTATGTCCGGCGCGAAATCATCAACGACCCGAACTTCAAGGTGCTCGATCTGCATGGCCGCTCAATTTACCGACACGTCGGCATGGTGTGGCGGAAGTCGAGCCTTCTCCAGGAGAGCTACGGCCAGCTGGCCCAGTTCTTCGGTAAGACCGTAGAGGGCGAGTTGACGGAGCTGTCGCGGCATATATGACGTTTCTTGGGAATTGCTGGCGGGCAGCGCCGCTATCGAAACAGCGCGGTTAGAGATAAGGTGTAAAGCGGACCCTGAACGCTGACACGATGTCAGTGCCCAAGTCCGCAAACCGCTCGAGGACCGCAATGCGCCTTTTGCTCGTCGAGGATAGCGGCCGCCTGCAGGAATTGCTGGGCGAAACGCTTCGCCAGGCCGGCTATGGTCTCGACCTGGCCGGCACGGTCGCCGACATGCTCGAGTGCGCGGCGTCGGTTCCGTATGATCTTCTGATCGTCGATCTCGGATTACCGGATGGCGACGGTATCGATGCGATCAACACTTTGCGCAACAATGGGTTCAACAAGCCGATTCTGATCATAACGGCTCGCGGCAGTGTCGACGATCGCATCAGCGGTCTCGACAGCGGCGCTGACGATTATCTGCCCAAGCCGTTCAATCATGGTGAGCTTCTGGCCCGTGTTCGAGCGCTGTTGCGCCGGCCCGGCGATCTCTCCGGCCCTGTGCTTCGCTTCGGTTCCGTGACGGTGGACGAGGCTGCGGCCGAGGCGCACAGCGGCGGTAAGCTCCTCGATCTCCGCCTGAGCGAGCGCAGGCTGCTGGTTGTCCTTATGCGGCGTGCCGGAGCGGTCGTGGCGAAAGCGTCGATCGAGTCGGCACTGTCCGAACAGGGGCGGGAGCTATCGTCGAACGCTGTCGAGGCCCTTGTGTCCAGAACGCGCAAGGTTCTGGTCGATTCAGGTTCCGACGTTTCGATCGAGACCGTGCGCGGCGTCGGTTACGTTATGAAGACCATTGCGAAATGAAGCTGTTTCAACCTCCCAGCGAGGTCAGTCTTGTTCGCCTGCTCAGCCAGCGGCTGGTCATGACGGCAGTGGTGGCAATCGTGCTTCAGATCGGGATTACCGCGGTTCGC
>CANJPN010000102.1 GCA_947475855.1 Bradyrhizobiaceae bacterium | reverse complement strand
TGCGCATTGGCGTCGACGATCAGCGGCAAGCTGTCATAGATTTCCGTGGCCGCGGCCAACAGAGCTTTGGTCTTAGTCTCGGGCGGAGCCAACGCTATCGCACGCTGGGCTGCACGTGCCTGGCGACCGATCGCCTGCATCTGTGCCGTCGTCTCGTCGGTCGCTTTATCGACTGTCTTCATAGCCATGGCCGCGGAGTAATCAGAAAGGGGCTCGAACCGCGGGTGAATGCGGCACGAGCCCCCTATATCAGACCGCCGCTGATCACGGCAGAGCCGCAAGCTGTGAGCGGGTCGAATATTCTCGATCAGGCGCGGCGACGGTGGTCGTCAAAGGCGTTCCGCGACTGGCCGAACAGCAGCCAGGAAAACAGCACCAAGTCGATCATCGCGGCGACCCCGCCGAACATCATCGCGATCACCTGAAACGTCGACAGGTGGTTGGGCGAATACTGCCAGACGGCAATCGAATATGCGGCCACAAGCAGCGGCAGGAAAGAGAACAGCAGACCGACGTAAACAAGCTTGGCCGGCTGCCCCATGGAGTGACGCAACGCATTGAAAATATTCAGAGAAGAGTAGACAATCGCGGCCAAACCAACGATGCCGACGCTCCACATGGCGGAAGCTGCCGATACGGTGTCAGGGCTGTAGCGCCCAAGTACGATCAGCAGCAGAAAGACGGCAAACAAAACGGAGAGAATAACCCGGAGCATGCGCGGCCTCCTGAAGTCGTAGTTGCAGCAACTTCTCTGCCGCTTAGCGCGGGCATCGAGTCGTGCCAAGGCAACAACGGCAACGAGCGCATGCAAGCGTCGAGTTACCCACCGGAAAGACTTGAAATGGCGGCCATCGAACGAGAGCCGCCATCGCAAACCGTTTTATGTCCACGCGATCCGATGGGTAAAGATCAGTCTTCGTTAAGCCAGCGGCCGATCGCGCCCCCGATGACGCCACCGATGATGGGCGCGAGCCAAAACACCCAGAGCTGGCTCAACGCCTGACCGCCGGCAAACAACGCTGGTGCGGTGGATCGAGCCGGATTGAGCGAAGCGTTCGTGACAGGGATCGATACGAGGTGGAGAACGAACAGGGCGACGCCGATCGCCAGAGGGGCGAAACCGGCCGGTGCTTTGCGCGATGTGGAGCCGACGATCACGATAAGGAAGATCGCGGTGATCACGACCTCCATGATGAAGACTGCCGCGAGAGTGAACCCGCGCGGTCCGACATACGTGTTCGAAATGGCGGCAAAGGTGTTCCAAGGTGTTGTCTGGGTGGGTCCGGTGGATAGGGCGCCATTCAGGATAATCTGAAAGACGAACGCTGCAGCCAGTCCGCCGAGCACCTGGGCAATGACGTAGCCGATCGCATTGCCGCTATCGAAACGTCCGGCAGCGATCAAACCTGCCGTGACCGCTGGATTGAAGTGGCCACCAGAAAGATGACCCACCGAATAGGCCATGATCAGTACGGAGAGCCCGATCGCGAATGCCGGTGCGAGCAAGCCTGCCCCTGCGGGGGCAGAGAAAAGGGCTGCGCCGCACGTTCCCGCGACAAGCACGAATGTTCCGATGAATTCTGCAGCAAGCGCCTTGGCACCCATGGCTTATCCTCCCGAGCCGGTAAAGTCGCATCGACGATAAGGGCGCTGCTTCGGATGCCTGGTCAATGCTCAGGGGTGGCAGAACAGTTGTTGCGATCGCGCCGAAGAATTCTCTCCTCCTGAAAAAAAGCACCGGTTCACAGACAGGCCCGGAAGCTCGAAATAGCGCCAGTTTTGGGCACCAGGGGGAAATCGACTCAAGGCTAGGGGGCGCTCAAATGGCTTTGAGCGCCCCCTCGAAGTCGTGTTCGCGATTTCGACCGGCGGTCGGTTCCTACAAACCGTTCCGCCGAGATCACTTCTCGCCGAGATCAGGCGATGTCGAAGCGGTCAGCGTTCATCACCTTGGTCCACGCGGCGACAAACTCGTTGACGAACTTCGCCTTGGAGTCGTCCTGTGCATAGACTTCCGCAAGTGCCCGCAGCTGAGAGTTCGAGCCGAAGACAAGGTCGGCACGAGTACCGGTCCATTTGACCTGACCCGACTTGCGGTCGCGTCCCTCGTAGACGTCCTTGCCTGCCGGCTTCCACTCCGTGCTCATGTCGAGCAGATTGACGAAGAAATCGTTGGTGAGCGTCTCGGGCCGTGTCGTGAAGACGCCGTGCTTGGCGCCCCCGACATTGGCGTTGAGAGCGCGCAGGCCTCCGACCAGAACCGTCATCTCAGGTGCGGTCAACGTCAGCAGTTGCGCCCGATCGACCAGCAACTCCTCGGCTGAACGGACGTGACCGGGCTTGAGGTAGTTGCGGAACCCATCGGCAGTCGGCTCGAGGACGGCGAACGAGTCGACGTCGGTTTGCGCTTGCGAGGCGTCCGTGCGGCCCGGCGTAAAGGGAACCGTCACCGCCTGGCCCGCGTCCTTTGCAGCCTTTTCCACGGCAGCACAGCCACCCAGAACGATCAGGTCGGCGACCGAAACTTTCTTGCCGCCGGTCTGGGCCTTGTTGAAGTCCGCCTGGATCGCTTCCAGTGCCTTCAAGACTTTCGCGAGCTGTGCGGGCTGATTGGCCTCCCAATCCTTCTGGGGGCTGAGGCGTATGCGCGCCCCGTTTGCACCGCCGCGCTTGTCGGAACCACGGTATGTCGACGCCGACGCCCAAGCGGTCGAGACCAGCTGGGAGACGGACAGGCCGGCGCCCAGGATCTTGCCCTTGAGGGCGACGATGTCCTGTGCGTCGATCAGCTTGTGATCGACATCCGGAACCGGGTCCTGCCAGATCAGAACTTCCTTCGGCACTTCAGGTCCGAGGTAACGGACGCGCGGGCCCATGTCGCGATGGAGCAGCTTGAACCAAGCGCGAGCGAAGGCATCGGCGAACTGATCCGGGTTCTTGTGGAAGCGACGCGAGATCGGCTCGTAGGCCTTGTCGAACCGCAGCGCCAAGTCCGCCGTGGTCATCATCGGCGGATGCTTCTTCGAGGGGTCGTGGGCGTCCGGAATCATGTGTTCCGGCTTGCAGTTCTTTGGTGTCCACTGGTTGGCACCGCCGGGGCCCTTCACGCACTCCCAATCGTATCCGAACATCATGTCGAAGTAGCCGTTGTCCCACTTCGTCGGGTTGGGCTTCCATGCGCCTTCGATGCCGCTCGAGATCGTGTGCACGCCTTTGCCGGAGGCATAAGTACTCACCCAGCCAAAGCCCTGATCCTCGATGTTTCCGCCTTCGGGCTCGCGGCCGACGTACTTGCCGGCATCGGCGGCACCATGCGCCTTTCCGAATGTGTGACCGCCAGCGACGAGCGCGACCGTCTCCTCGTCGTTCATCGCCATCCGCGCGAAAGTCTCGCGAATGTCACGACCCGATGCGACGGGATCGGGCTTGCCGTTCGGGCCTTCCGGGTTGACGTAAATGAGGCCCATCTGGACCGCGCCCAGAGGATTCTCGAGCTGCCGGTCGCCGGTATACCGCTTATCGCCGAGCCACTCCGTCTCAGCACCCCAGTAGATGTCCTCAGATGGCTCCCAGGTGTCCTCGCGCCCAGCGCCGAAGCCGAACGTCTTGCCGCCCATCGACTCGATCGCGGCATTACCCGCGAGCAGCATCAAGTCCGCCCAAGAGATCTTGTTGCCGTACTTCTGCTTGATCGGCCACAGCAGGCGGCGTGCCTTGTCGAGGCTCACGTTGTCGGGCCAGCTGTTGAGCGGCGCAAAACGCTGCCCGCCTGTCGATCCGCCGCCGCGGCCATCCGCGATGCGGTAAGTGCCAGCGCTGTGCCAAGCCATGCGGATCATGAAGCCGCCGTAGTGGCCCCAGTCGGCCGGCCACCACTCCTGTGAGTTCGTCATCAGCGCGTAGAGATCTTTTTTCAGCGCCTGGTAGTCGAGCTTCTTGAACTCCTCGGCGTAGTTGAACCCCTTCCCCATAGGGTTGGAACGCGACGAGTTCTGGTGGAGAATTTTGAGGTTCAACTGGTTCGGCCACCAGTCACGGTTCGATCTGGTTCCAACCACTGCTTGATTGCCGTGCCCGAATGGGCACTTCGCGTCGTCAGCCATCATTGCCTCCTGTCGTGGGTTGAGTGATTTCCTTGCGCTTGGCAGCGGCTGCACCCAGCTTGCCGGATACCGTCGAGAAGCGCAGCAGAATTTCGGCCTCGGCGCCCGGCCGCTGGCACATGGCGCGTATGGTTGGAAACGTCCCGTCTATCATCTGCCGTACAAGGGCACCCCAAACCTTCAGTGCCCGTCCCGCTCTGCGTTGTGCTCCCAGTTCGCTGCGCCAGGGCGCAATTCCAAGCTGCGCGATACTTCAGCCCCATTTGGGCTCCGATCGCCGCAGCTAGGCAACTCTTATGCGACAAGCTAGCATCGGGCAAATCGATTAGATTGATCTAGATCATAGGCTGAACCAATCGTTGAGCAAGCCATGAACCTGCGAGACCTGCGCTACATCGTTGCCGTTGCCGATCTGGGCCATTTCGGCAAAGCTGCGGAAGTTTGCCACGTCAGCCAACCGACGCTGAGCGGTCAAATCCTCAAATTGGAGCAACTGCTCAACGTCAAAGTATTCGAGCGTATCGGCAAGCGGGTTCAGCCTACGGCGGTCGGCTTGGAGATACTCTCCCATGCGCGTCGCGCCTTGGCAGCGGCCGACGAAATCCTCGTTGCAGCCGACGCGAGCCGGGATCCGATGGTTGGCGAGCTTCGGTTGGGCGTCATTCCGACGCTCGCGCCATACCTGATGTCATACCTGCTTCCGCGGGCAGCGCACGTGCTCCCCGCGGCCCCGCTGGTCCTGGTGGAAGAGATGACACGGCACGTCATGGCACGATTGCGCGAGGGCCAGCTCGATGCTGCGCTGATCGCAACGGAGCCCGACAGCGATCGACTGGAGCAGCGCGAGCTATTCGACGATCCGTTCCTACTGGCGATGCCGGGCTCCCATCCTCTGGCCGCCAGAGAAAACATCCGTCTGTCCACCGTCGACCCTTGCTCTCTCTTGCTGCTGGCCGAAGGTCATTGTCTACGCGATCAGGCACTCGAGCTTTGCAGCAACGCCAGGGTGGCGACTGCCGCCGCCGATGTTAGAGCGTCCAGCCTGGAGACACTTCTCCATCTGGCGGCCGCCGGCTACGGCGTGACGCTGATACCGAGCCTTGCATGGGAGGCCAGAGACAGCAGTGGCGGCCGGCTGGTAGCTCGTCCAATCGCGGAGAAACGTGCGCGGCGGCGTGTGCGGCTGGTCTGGCGGCGAGGATTGCCGCGGGCCGCGGCACTGGAAACACTGGCCCAGGTCGTCAGGGATAGTGCGCCTGCGTGTGTCGTAAAGCTCGGCTTCGAGCGCATTGCGGCCGAGTGACGTCGCTTTTCACCGTGAGCCTCGTGCGAGTCCACGCTTAGTGGACCAGGCAAAGAGTTTGGCGTTTTGGTCGGGTGTATCACCTGCGGCGAACCGCTTTGCTTTGCCGGGCATAGCCGATAAGACAAAACCCATCGAAAATGAGGAAACGACGGGGCGCGGCGCGATGAGCATCACTACTGCGGATCATACAGCGCAAAAGGGAGATGTGCGCCTGTTCATGCGGCAGAAGCGGCCTTCCGTGGCCGCTGATCGCGGGACCATCCTATTCGTCCACGGCTCGACATGGGCGGGGTTGCCGACGTTCGATCTTCAGGTGCCAGGACGAGCGAATTCGTCGGTGCTCGACTTCTTCGCGGACCAAGGGTTCGACGCCTGGACCATCGACAACGAGGGCTATGGCCTTTCGGACAAATCGCGGCAGATCACGTGCGATGTTGCCAACGGCGCGGACGACCTCGAGGCTGCAGCGCGATACATCCAAGCGAAGAACGGCGCGCAGCCGCTGATGATCTACGGCATCTCGTCTGGCGCGCTGAAAGCAGCGCTGTTCGCGCAGCGGCGGCCCGCGATGGTTTCACGGCTGGTGCTCGATGCGTTCGTGTGGACGGGCGAGAACAGCCCGACGCTGATCGAGCGGCGCAAGAAGCTCGACTACTGGTCGAGCCGCATCCGGCGTCCGATCGATCTGGCCTACGTGCACTCGGTGTTCAACCGCGATCATCCCGGCGTCGCTGATGAAGCCGTCATCGTGGCGCTCGCCAACGCGACGCTGGCGCAAGGCAACGAGGTTCCGACGGGCTCCTACATCGACATGTGCGCGCACCTTCCGCTGGTCGATCCGCGGAAGATCACGGTGCCAACCGGAATTCTGCGCGGCGAGTTCGACGGGGTTGCGTCGTATGACGACGTGCGCGCGTTCTTCGACCTGCTGCCGAACCAGGACAAGATGCTGACGATCATGCCGGGCATCGCGCACGCGAGCTTCCAGGAGAAGAACTACATGACGGTTCTTCATTATCTGCTGGCGTTCGTTTCGGCGCCGCAGGCGATTTACAGGTAGGCGAGCAATTCCCGTTCAAGCAGGGATGAGAGATGACTATTAGGTGTCACGAACACGGCGAGCAGGATGAGACGTTCGTCTGTCAGCACATAGTCACTGGTTTGAACAAGGCAAAGCACGTTGGGTTTTTCACGGCATCTGGGCCAACCAAGAAACGGCCAGACGCTTGGTGTAGCGAATGCAACGAGAGGGTTGCCCGGTCCGGCGGCGAGTGGGTTGGTGCTGCGCTGGAGAATGTGAACGCTCAGCTCTTGTGCGGAATTTGCTACGACCAAGCGCGTGATTTTTACACGACACCACGCAAGTCGCTTTGGGCCCGGTTTGGCAGCAACCGTGGGGGAGTGAGGTGACCGCAAATCCCACACTTACGGTAGATTTGCTGCACGAAGTCTTGACCGAGCTCGGCGCGCTCGCTCGCGCGGAGGGCAAGGTGATCGAAGTGGCGATCTATGGCGGCTCCGCGCTGATGCTGGCTTCCAATTTCCGCGTCTCGACTCGCGATGTCGACGCGGTCGCCGACGATGACGGCCAGCGCGTCATCGAACGCCTCGCAGGGCTGATCGCCGCGCGCCGCGGCTGGCCGCCGGATTGGTTGAACGATCAGGTCTACCCGTTCCTGAGCGAACTCGTCGATGGCCTCGATAATCATCATCGTCTCTATCGCAGCTATCCATCCGAGCATGAGCCGGGCTTACGGGTTTTCGTGCCATCGGCCGAATACCTGCTCGCCATGAAGCTGATGGCGATGCGCATCCACGATCTCGACGGCTCCAAAGACCGCGAGGACATCCGAAATCTGCTGGCGATCGTCGGTCTGGAGACCCGCGACGAAGCCATGGTCTTCTTAGAGGCGTTCTATCCGCAAGCGCGCGTCAGCCTGACTGTGGTTGCGGGGCTCGACGAAATGTTCGCCAAAGAGGATACTGGGCCGAAAGTAGCTGCGGAGGACGGCCTGCATGTGGCGCCCCAGTACCTTGGCCGAGGTCGTGCGACGTGAGCAGGAAGGCGAGGATCGCGGCATGGCACTCGCCGAGTTCCTCGACACCTTCTATATCATGCTGCAACGCGAAGGCCGCGCCGCTGCCCAAGGCTGCATCGACCAGCCGCCGCCGACGCATTCCGACCCGATCTTCCATGCTTACCTCGGGGCGGTCGGCGAGCATCTGGCACTCCGCTGGGGTCTCGTTGTGCCGCGCTGGACCAGCGATCCCAGCCGCTTTCTGCGCCGGCCGCATTTCACGTCGCAGGGAATGGACGGTATGAAGGCGATCTGCCTCGCCGAAAGTCCGACCGCGTTTCGCCGCCGCCTCATCTTCACCGAAGCCGAACCGCTGCGCCGCGCCCGCCTGCCGCGCGACGCCAACGGCCGAGCGCTCGAGGCGCACGAGATCGCGCCCAACGGCAGTCCGGTCAAAACGCATCGCCGCGCCAAGCGGACGGCCGCCACATCATCGTAAGGGATACCCCACATGAACGCCACGGGCTCTATCGCCTTTGCCGTAGTCTCGCTCGCTGCCGTGCTGCAGGCGACTTCAGCCACGGCGCAGACATATCCGGACCGGCCCGTGAAGCTGCTGATCGGGTTCGCGGCGGGATCGTCTGCCGATGTCGCTGCGCGGATCGTCGGGGAGGGCATGTCGAAGGGCCTCGGGCAAAGCGTGATCGTGGAGTCGCGGCCGGGCGCGTCGAGCAATATCGCGGGCGATGCCGTGGTGAAGGCGGAGGCCGACGGCTACACGTTGTTCTTCGGGTCGATCGCCAATGTGATCAACAAGGCGGTCGGGCTGGGCTCTGCGATCGACCTCGCGAAGGACTTGAAGCCGGTCGCGCTATTGTGCGTGGTGCCGAACATTCTCGTCGTCAATCCGAGCGTGAAGGCGAACACGGTGGCGGAGCTGATCGCGCTGGCGAAGGCGGAGCCGGGCAAGCTCAACTACGGTTCCGCCGGCGTGGGAAGCACGCCGCATCTGTCGGCGGAATTATTCAATGCGATGGCCGGCGTGAAGATGGTGCATGTCCCCTACAAGGGCACGGCGCAGGCAGCGCAGGATCTCGTCGGCGGCACGTTGCAGGTGATGTTCGCGCCGTCGTCGACGGTGCTGGGACTGATCGAGGGCAAGCAGTTGCGTGCGCTCGCCTGGACGATCGCGCAGCGTTCGCCTGCGCTACCGGATCTGCCGACCGCGATCGAGTCTGGGTTGCCGGGATTCGAGACCGCCATCTGGTTCGGGATCAATGCACCGGCTGCGTTGCCGGATGCGATCCGTGACAAGATCGCCGGTGCGGCTGCGGCATCGGTCGCGAGCGAAGTCGTCGTGAAGGCGTTTCGTGCGCAGGGGATAGAGCCTTTGACGGGCGGGCCAGCGGAGTATGGCCGGTACATCGTCAGCGAGACGGCGAAGTGGACGGACGTCGTCGCGAAGGCGGGGATGGGGAAGTAGCGCTGGAAATCAGAATTCAGAAATCAGAAGTCGGCTAAGGCAATGGGTGGTGTCAGACCCGGAGGGTCTGACACCGAGGGGATCAGGCGAGTTCTTTCTTGAACATGTCGACAGTGCGCTTCCAGGCGAGGTCGGCGGCCGCCTTGTTGTAGCGGGCCATCGAGCCGTCGTTGTTGAAGGCGTGCTGGGTGCCTTCGTAGGTGAACAGCTCGTACTTGGTGCCGGCGGCCTTGAGTGCTGCCTCGTATTCGGGGATGCCCTTGTTGATGTTGTCATCGTTCTGGGCGTAGTGCAGCATCATGCGCGCCTTGATCTTCGGAACCTCGGCGGCGGGCGGCACGGGGCCGTAATAGGGCGCTGCCGCCTTCAAGGTATCACCTGCCGCAGCAGCGATCGCGTTGCTCATGCCCCCGCCCCAGCAGAAGCCTGTTACGCCGACTTTGCCGTTACTCGCGGCATGTGCCGCCAACCATTTGACGGTGGCGGCCCCGTCGGCGATCGCCTTGGGACGGTCCATCTTCGCATGCAGTGCGCGGCCAGCATCCTCGTCCGACGGCGCGCCGCCGTAGGGGAAGAGGAAGTCGGGACCGAAAGCAACGAAGCCTTCCAGCGCCATGCGCCGTGTCACGTCCTGGATATGGCTGGTGAGGCCACGGTTCTCGTGGATCACGATGACGGCCGGGAGCTTGCCGGTGGCGTTGGCCGGCGTCACGAGGTAGCCGGACATCTCGCGCCCGTCGGCGGGATATTTGACCATCTGGCCCTTGATGCGCGGGTCGTCGAACTTGACGATCTGGGCTGCAGCCTTGCTGCCGGAGATCATGTCGGTGACGACGGCCGCAGTGGCAGTTGTCCCAACGAGCGCGGTCAGCTTCTTGAAATAGGCGCGGCGATCGAGCGTGATGTGGGTATAGTCGTCATAGAGGTCGATCATCTCTTGCGTGATCTTGGGCGTATCCTTCGGCGTCTCGCTGTGGTCGGTCATTGCCGGTCTCCCTTTGGTGCTCAAAAGCGGCCGGAACCTAGCACAGCTTCCGAGACGCGCCAGAGACCGGCACAGGCCCGAATCGTCCACTCACGAGGATTTGAGAAGACGACCGTGAGGCACAACGAACTATTTCGCGAGTGCGAGAAACTTCCGCAAATCACTCGGCCAATTCGCGCATCACCTTGATGAGGTCGGACTTGCCTTCGAAGCCGATGCCGGGGAGTTCGGGCATGACGATGTGACCGTTCTCGACGCGCACGCTGTCGGGGAACCCGCCGTAGGGCTGGAACAGATCGGGGTAGCTTTCGTTGCCGCCGAGGCCGAGACCGGCGGCGATGTTGAGCGACATCTGGTGTCCGCCGTGAGGGATGCAGCGGCTGGGCGACCAACCGAACTGCGCCAGCACGTCGAGCGTGCGCAGGTACTCGACGAGACCATATGACAAGGCGCAATCGAACTGCAGCCAGTCGCGATCGGGCCGCATGCCGCCATAGCGCAGCAGGTTGCGAGCATCCTGGTGCGAGAACAGGTTTTCGCCAGTCGCCATCGGGCCGGGATAGAACTCCGACATCGCGGCCTGCAGCGCATAGTCGAGCGGGTCGCCGATCTCCTCGTACCAGAACAGCGGATAATCGCGGAGCATCTTGGAGTAGGCAATGGCAGTCTCGAGATCGAAGCGGCCATTGGCGTCGACGGCAAGCTGCGCCTTGCTTCCGATCTCGGCGAGCACCGCTTCGATACGGCGGCGATCCTCGGCGATGGCCGCGCCGCCGATCTTCATCTTGACGACGGTGTAGCCGCGATCGAGATAGCCGCGCATTTCAGCCCTCAAGGCGGTGTCATCCTTGCCGGGGTAGTAGTAGCCGCCGGCCGCGTAGACGAAAACCCGCGGGTTCGCTTCGCGCCCCTGCTGTTCGGCAAGCATGCGAAACAGCGGCTTGCCGGCGATCTTCGCCGTCGCATCCCAGATCGCCATATCGAGCGTGCCGACCGCGACGGAGCGCTCGCCGTGGCCACCCGGCTTCTCGTTGGTCATCATCGCCGCCCAGAGCTTGTGGGGATCGAGATTGTCGCCGGCCTCATTCAGAGTGTTTTTCGGGTCGGCATCGAGGATGCGGTTGCGGAAGCGTTCGCGGATCAGACCGCCCTGGCCGTAGCGGCCGTTCGAGTTGAAGCCGTAGCCGACAACGCGGCGGCCATCCCTGACGACGTCGGTGACGACGGCGACCAGGCTTGCGGTCATCTTGGAGAAGTCGATGTAGGCATTGCGGATCGGCGAGGCGATCGGCTTGGTGATCTCGCAGACGTCGACGATGCGCATGGAAAACTCCAGGCTGTAGGTGTGGTGCTCGCCAGAGGTTTGGCCCGAACCCGGCGCGAAAGCCAAGCCCGAGATCCCGTGCGCGTTGCAGAATAGGGTCAATATCCCGTTAATTCAGAGTTCCTTTGCGACTTCCGTGCACACTCCAACGAGGTATTCGGAGGAGCAAAGTCGTGTTCGAAAGATTCATCGAGCGTATTCAGCGCGGCTGGGTGATGGCTGTGGCGGCGAGCAGGCTCGTCGGGCAAAAGCCGAAACTGATGACAATCGCAGCCCTGCCGTTCCTCGCGCTCGTTGCACTGGTCGCCGTGATTGCGGCCGGGCCGGGCGTCGCGATCCTCGACGCAATCCGGCATGCCCCGAGGGAATGGCACACGTCGCTGCTGATCGGCTCGTTCTTCAGCGCCTACCTGCTGATCTGGTTCGTCATCACGTTCTGCAACACGATCCTGGTTCTCGCGACGCTGAGCCAACTCGATACGGGACGCGTCTCTGTTGCCGAATGCTTCTCGATCGCCGTCTCGAGGCTGCCGCAGATCCTGGCCTGGAGCATTTTTGCCGCCACGGTGGGGCTGGCGCTGAACATCCTGTCCGCACTGCTCAAGGAGAAGCTCGGGCTGATCGGCAGCATCATCGGCGTCACCTTCGAGGCCACATGGGCGGTCGCCACCTATTTCGCGCTGCCGGTTCTGGTGGTCGAGGGAGTCGGGCCGATCGATGCCACGCAGCGCTCGTATCAGCTGATGAAGCAGACCTGGGGTGAATCGCTGGGCGGCAACGTCGGGATCGGGCTGCTGAGCTTCGTGTTGATGTTGCCCGTGCTCGTCGGCCAGTTCTTTTTCACGAAAGCGGCTGGCGGCGCCATACTTCCCGCGCTGATGATCTTGAGCGTGGTCTATGTCGGTCTGATCAGCCTTTTCATGGCTGCGGTCACCGGCGTTCTGCGCTCGGCGCTCTACATGTTCGCGGTCAGCGGCGAGGCTCCGCGCGGGTTCGACCCGCACGTCATGTCCGGCGCATTCCAGCAGAGGTGATGGTTACCCGCGATAGTGCGAGAACTGCCCCTTGGGACGGAAGCGTTCCAGGTAAAGCGGCACGATCGCGCCGACAGGCTGGGCCTGGGTTACGCCGAGACCCGCCAGCGTGCGGCCTTCCTTGACGGCTGCCTCGCTTACCACATTGTTGACCTGCAGCAGCCGGACCTGATCGAGCGTCAGCGGCCGGATGCTGTTGGGCAGCGGCCAGGTGAGCAGGGCCTGCAGCTTTGCGAGCCAGAACGGCAAGGGGAGATAAGGCTTGCTGCGGCCCGTCCAGGCCTGCGTGCGGTCCAGCAACTGCCGGAAGGTCGCAACCTCGGGGCCGCCCAACTCGTAGACCGTGCCGGGCTTGCCGCCGCCAGCGAGCACATTCGAGATGGCAATCGCGATGTCGCCGACGAAAACCGGCTGGAATTTCGTGCGGCCGCCGCCGACCAGCGGCATCATGGGTGAGAGCTGGGCCATGGCGGCAAAGCGATTGAAGAACTCGTCCTCGGGGCCGAAAACGATGGAAGGACGCAGGACAATCGCAGCCGGGAACTCTTCCAGAACCGCGCGCTCGCCCTCGGCCTTGCTGCGGGCGTAATCGGACTTGGATTTCAGATCGGCTCCGAGCGCCGACACGTGCACGAGGCTCGTCGCGCCGGCTTCGCGGGCCGCGCGCGCGACCGCACGGGCGCCCTTGGCGTTCAGGGCATCGAATGTCTGCTGGCCGTGCTTGGCGAGGGTGCTGACGAGATTGACCACCGCATCTGCTCCCTCGACAGCGCGGGCGACCGAGTCCGGGTATCGCAGGTTCGCCTGCACCGGCATGATCTGGCCGACGCCGCCCATCGGCTGCAGGTGGCCCGCGAGATCGGGCCTGCGGCTTGCGGCCCGAATGCGCCAGCCGTCCTTGGCCAGTGCCCGGACCACGTGGCGGCCAACAAAGCCGGAGCCGCCGAATACCGTCACCAGCTTGTCCGCGCCACTGTTCGCCATAGCCTGCCCCTCGCGAAATATACCGTCCTGAGGCTCATACACGCCTAGACGCCGATTTGGGAAGCGCGTGGCCTCGACGCAGGCACAGCAAGACAGTTCGATTCGGTCTCGTCAGGACTGCCGGCCAGGCTGCGACGTGCGAACCGCGGTCTTCGCGCAGAAACTTCCAGGCATACTTTGGGATGAGGACGACAATCCTTTTGCTCCGCAACAACTCTTCGACCAACTGGCGGGCTTACTCATTCCAACGTTTCCGATATAAAGCGGGGCAATCGGGCAAACGTAGAAGCTTCGGCCCAGGCCAAACACTGAGGGAGGTTTTCAATGCTCAGAAGACAATTCATCGCAACCGGCGCATCCGTCTTGGCGATCCTCGCTGCGACGACGGGCGCGCAAGCCCAAGACACCATCAAAATCGGCCTCGTGCAGTCGATGACCGGAACGCTGGCCGCCGTCGGCCGGCAGGTGGTCGCGGGCGCGCGCCTCTACATCCAGGAGAACGGCGACACGGTCGCTGGCAAGAAGATCCAGCTCATCGTCAAGGACGACACGACGGTGCCGGACGTGGCTCGCCGCCTCGCGCAAGAGCTGATCGTCAACGAGAAAGTCGACGTTCTAGGCGTCGGCATTACGCCTGTCGCGCTCGCCATCGCGCCGCTTGCCACCGAGTCAAAGACCCCAACCGTGATCATGGTGTCGGGCACGTCGGTCGTCGTGGATCGCTCGCCGATGTTCGTGCGCACCAGCTTCACCCTCGGCCAGCAAGCATCCGTGATGGGCGATTGGGCTGCCAAGAACGGGATCAAGAAGGTTGCGGCGGTGCTTTCGGACTGGGCGCCGGGCGCTGAAGCCGGTGCCGTATTCAACGAGTTCTTCACGAAGGCAGGTGGCACGATCACCGAGACCCTCAAAGTTCCGCTCGCCAATCCGGACTTCTCGCCATTCCTTCAGCGCGCCGCCGACGGTAAGCCCGACGCGATGTTCGTCTTCGTGCCAGCCGGCCAGGCCGGAACATTTGCGCGCCAGTTCATCGAGCGCGGCCTCGACAAATCGGGCGTCAAACTTATCGGCCCCGGCGACGTGACGGACGACGACGACCTGCCCGGCATGGGCGACGCCATGCTTGGCGTCGTTACGGCCGGCAATTATTCGGCCTCGCACGACAGCCCGAAGAACAAAGCCTACGTAGAGGCCATCAAGAAGGCCAACAACGGCATGCGACCGAACTTCATCTCGCTCGGTGGCTATGACGGCATGCACGTCATCTACGAATCGCTGAAGAAGACCGGCGGCAAGACAGACGG
>CANJPN010000101.1 GCA_947475855.1 Bradyrhizobiaceae bacterium | reverse complement strand
GGGTGTGCGGTTTTCCAGCAGGGCAATCGGACCCGCTTTCTCGACCCGGTCGATGTAGGATTGCGGCAGCACAGCACGCGCCTGGCCGTAGAACTCTTCAAGGCACGAGATCAGCACGATCGAGCGCGGCACTCGCTTGGCAATCTGCATCAGGTTGCCGACTGCCTTCTGGAAGCGCTCTTCTGCGTCGGAAAAATTGCGCAGGTCCTCGACCTGATCGATGCAGAAGACGAGTGCTGCGCGATCCACCGACCACATCAGTTTGCCGAGGCTTTCGACGATTTCGAAGGCGCGGCCATCGCCGGTATTCGGATCAAGCGCGCCGACCGCGGTGCGGGCGAGATCAGTAAGCTGGCGGCCTTGCAGATATTGGCGAACGCGGGCGTCTATGCGCGGATCGGCACGCTGGAGATAGAGCAGCGCGCGCACGATATTGATGTCGAGGCCTTCGTCGGCGAACTTCGGTGCGGATACGATGTCGTCGGCGACATCGAGTACGAAGCGGGCAAGCTCCGCCTCGGCCAGTTCGCCGTCGCGCAGTTTTTCAATCTGCTTGGCGTCGACCGCATCCACGTCGCCGACGAGTTTGCGCGTCAGCCGTGTCAAGCCGGTCTCACCGCCCTTGTCGGGATCGTAAGGTTTTTCCAGCGAGTTGACGAGGCGGCGGAGGTAGTAGTCGGCGTAGCTCGACACGTCCGGGGTCATCTGGGCGTAGCCGAAGTAAGCCTTGCCGCGGCGGTGTGCGCCAGTGCGGAGCGCGCGAATGAGGTGTGTCTTGCCAGCGCCGGACTGGCCGTGGAACAGCAGGATGCGCGGCTTGGACAGCGGCGATGCCGGCGCGGTCACTGAATCGAGAAGGTCGTAGAATTTCTGGCGAGCCTTGGCGTGCACGGCCTCGACGTCGACCGGATCGGCGCGCCAGATGTCGTCTTCCCACGTGATCGAGTGCTCGAACGCAGCGGCGAGCTGGTCGGGGTCCTCGGGCGCGGGGGCAGACGCGGACGAATAATCCTGTGGCGACATGGTGCAGTCATCCCAAACGCTGTGCACGCGGTAATCGGTGGCGCGATAACTCTGCGCCTAAACGCACACCACAACCGGCGAGGTGCCGGGCTTCGTCATTCGACGCGTACGAGATGCCAAACGGTATTCTTGTAGGTGATCGCGGACTGTTTCAGTTCGTCCAGGAGGCGCTTGTCCTTGAGGTCGGCGGTGACGAGCGCGAGCTTGCCGATGCCATGGCACTCCGCGAGCATCGCCTTGAACTCGACGAGCGACAGGCCCCATCCCGGGTGGCCTGCCGTGATGTCTTTATAGACGCGGCTGACGAGCGCCTTGCGATTGCCCGGCCAGCCTTCCGCGTGGGTAGAGGCGGCTGCCTGGACGACTTTCACGAACCCCGGCAGATCCGGGCGGTTGGCGGCGGATGGCTTTTGCGCCGATGCGGTGGAGGCCGTCGCTGGCACCGGCATGGCAGGCTGGTCAGCGGTGACTGTAGGTAGAACCGAAACCGGGTCGGGGCGGGACGCACGGACGGCTGACAGCTTGCCGAGCGCATAACGCTTGAGGATGCCGATCCGGAGCAGGTCGATGTCGATCTTGGGACTGCCGACGGCTTCGGCTGCCAGCATGGCGACGAGCCGCTTATCGGTCCCAGCATCACGGGGCATGCGCAGAAGCTGGCCGGCGAGGACGCGGGAGGCTTTGGCATTGAGGCCAGTGCTGGCGGACAGTTCCCCCTTGATGCGATTGCCGAATGCGCGTTCCAGAGCTGTTACCGCGAGCGCGGTTCGGAGCTTGATCGATGAGCTGTTGCCCTTGAGGGCGAGGCCGTAGAATTGAATCAGGACTTCGGCGCGCAGAATGTCGGGGGCGGTGAGGCCCTTCAGACGGGCCGGGGCGTCGCGTTCGAGGCCGAGGGCCTTGCCGACGAGGCGGATATCGCGAAGCTCGGTCCAGGTCTTGGGGAGCGCCTTGATGTTGAGGTCAGCGTATAGCTTTTCGAGACCTTCTGGCGATGCGGTAAAGCGCGAGCGACTCTCGATCGCATGACCTGCACGCACCAGATGCGCGAGCTCCGCCTCAATCGGCATCCGCGCCGCAGGTCCGACGCCGACGTAGGGCCCCAATTCGCGCGCCAGTTCGGGACGTGTCGCGCCTTCATCGCAGGCGATGCGGGCCAACACCATCAGGCGAAGGCCTGAATTGGCATCACCTGCTGCCGCGTGCGGCTTGCGCTCCAGTACGGCGGTTGTCATCGGCGCTCCAGATGAATCATGGGTTGAACCCCTGTTCGTCACAGCAAGCATGAACGGTCGCGGCCCCTTTGGAGCTGCGACGGCAAGCCAGCACAAGCCGGACGCGCGAATCACCGGATGATGCCTGTCATTGTGCGGCACTGTTCCCCTGGTGGGAAGAGGGGCATGCAACACAAGTGCGGACGTGTTGTATTTTCTCCCAATTCCTCCAACCGGCCTCCATCAGAGGATCCAATCCACTTCCGCAGGGCAGCGGGGAAGCGAATCCATGTGAGCGTACAACGAAGTGACTTGCTGGTGCATTCCGCATCTGCCGCGATACCGCCGCGTTCCCGTCAAACTCGCGTCATGCTGCTCAGGCCCATTTTAGGGGCGGTCGAGGGGCCGCACGAGAGGGGTCTCGTTCGAGGTGTAAGGCGGTCGCGGAGCCGATGGTTCGGCGATGAGACGCCTACGGTGTACCAAATTTAACGTTTGGGTAACCTAAATGGGGAATTGTGGGGGTGATCCGTTTTCGGATCATCGTGGAGTAGTCGAGTAATGTACCGCGTCGTGATCCCAACCCTTATTTCATTCGTTCTCGGGGCTTGCAGCCTCGGGACGGCAAAGCCGTTGTCGTTCGGCTTCGGCGACAGCAGCTCTTCTTCGAATTCGCGCCAAACGGCCTCGGTTCGCTCGAACTCTGCAGGTCTGGGCGGTGATCCGTCGACGGCCCGGCCGGCATCCTCGGCCACGAAGGTCGCAGCGAATTCACAGATGGACCGGGCGCCGCAAGGTTCCTTCGATCGTGCTCCGGCCGGTGCGCTTTCAGACCGCGACTACAGTTCGACCAATCTGGATGCGGCGGCCGCGCGCGATGCGATCAATGCCTATCGCAAAGCTAACGGCTTGAAGCCGGTCTCGCTCAACGTCGAACTTGCCAATGCCGCCAAGGCGCACGCCAAGGATCTCGCGAAGTGGGACCGTATCTCGCACTACGGGTCCGACGGCTCCAATCCGTGGGATCGCGTAAAGCGAGCCGGATACAACGCGAAGGTCGCGGCTGAAAACGTGGGCACCGGGCAGATCTCGTTCAACGAGGTCCTCAAAGGCTGGCAAGAGAGCCCCGGGCATAACCGCAACCTACTGATGAACGACGTCGACAACATGGGTATCGCGCTCATCCAGGAGCCGAAGACCGAGTTCAAGACGTTCTGGGTGCTGGCGCTCGGCGCGCGGCACTGATCGGACAACTCACTCTCGAATGCTTCGTCTGGGTAGTCCTCACGGGTTGGCGCTCGTTGGGTGCCCGCCTGCCTCGACGCCCGCCCAACATGAACGAGACACCTTCGTTGACCCGTTGAACCAAACGGATTTAACTTCGGGCTTCACGCGCGATGACCATCGTTGGTCGCGCGCCGGCTCGAAGAGGTGTTCGCATGGCAAGGATGATCGCCGGGTTGTCGGCATTGTTTCTCGTGATCGCAGCCACGATTCCCGGCTCTAGCCAGACACAGCAGCCGGCTTTCGAGAAGAAGCACTACAATTACGCGGAATGGACGAAGGGCCGGTTCTCGGAAGCCGTGACCGTGGTCGGTCCGGCCAAGACGATTTTTCTAGCCGGCATCGGTGCGGAGGACGAGACGGGCAAGCCCGGCGATATCCGGCACCTCGGTAATTTCAAGGGGCAGTGCGAATACGTCTACGAGAAGATCAAGAAGGTGCTGGCGCTGCACGGAGCCACGCTCGGCGACGTTGTCCGCATGGTGACCTACGTTACCGACATACGCTATCAGCCGCTCTACGGTCCTTGCCGCACGGCAGCATTTGCGGGAGCGGCACTACCGGCGCACACGTTTCTCAACATCAATCAGTTGGCTTGGCCGGGCATGCTGGTCGAAGTCGACATCACGGCGATGGTGCCCCTGAAGTAAGCGAGCCAGTGCGCCGGGATTTATTGCCGGAGCTTCAATTCCTCAAGCCGGACCCGGTTGCGTATTTCCACCGGTTCGATTGGCGGTGATGATCTGTTGGCGCCGATCGTCCACGGCGGCCACGACTGCCGGGCGGTTCTTACGATAAGCGGCGTCGAATTCGTCCGAGAATCCCGCAAAGGCCCAGGGAGCGCGTTGCAGCACCGCTTCGCCCAGTTCCGGCAGCTTGGCCTTGCTGGCTTTGATAGCGGTCCTCTTTCCGCGCCTGTCGGCCAGATGCAGCGCATAAGACCACGAATACGGAATGAGATTGTAGAGCTTCTTGGTCGTCACAGTCGAGTAGACCCATACCAGATCTTCCAGCCGGATCAGATCGAGATTGGCGCGCCGGGTATGGGCAAGCCACGACGGTGTCAGATGCACGTTGGAGAGCGGCGTTGCGCTCGAGCCAGCCTGCAGTTCGCCGTCGATGTGGGCCACGACCTGATCGACCGGTGCGCCGTGCACTTTTAGAGCTGCTACCGAGGGCGTGCGGCGGAAGTCCATGAGCCTGAGCGCGGCGCGGATCAGCAAGCCCAATCCGATCAGCGGCGCGACCACAGCGGCGATCGCGAGGATGCCGTGGAACGAGAAGGCGGGATCCTCGATATCCAGCATGACGGCGGAAATGCCCGGGCCTTCCATTATTTTGGGTGCGACCTTGCCGATCCGCTCTCGCACGTTATCTGGAACCTCGATCATCTCGCCCGTGGCGGGGAACGCGAGATTGTCCACGGCTGCTCGGAGAACGAGCGGCCGTTTGCCTCCCGGCAAGAGGTAGAAGTAGGTGTAGGTCCGGCCCGTCTCCCGGCCGCGCCGGGTGTGGACGGTGACGTCGCGGAACGGGAGCAGCAGTGGCTTGGATGCGCTGATCTCGAAGAGGCGGCGGTAGGACGCGTCGAGCGAGGGTAGTTCGGAGAGTTCTTCGACGGTCGAGATGAAGGGTCCCGCGAGGCGGCTGTAGATACCGCGCTGGAAGTGCCAGCAAACCGCAAGCGCCGCAGCGATAAGGGCGAGGGCGATAATCAACTGCCGCATCGTCCTGCCGTTGGCAAGGCGCTTGACGGTTAATTCGGACATGTCGTTGTCCTTTGCTCGTTGGGGCGAGGCGAAGCCACAATTGGCATCGCACCGGTGGCTTCTCGCGTAAATGCCGGTATGTCAGGAGCGCCGAGGAAACTCTGCCAGCGTATCTAAATTGCAGCGGGAGCGGCCCACGGTCTCCGGCCTTGACGGGCTGGGGCGTGCGGCCCAAAAAGCTCGCGAGCCATTGCGGCAGCCAGGAGGATAGGTTCATGTCGGGTCCAGTGAAGCTTGGAATTATCGGTCTGGGGCGCTGGGCGCGCGTGCTGACGCGGGCGGCGAAGACGTCGGACAAGCTCGAGATCGTGGCGGGTTTCACGCGCACGCCGGAGAAGCGCGTCGAATTCACGAAGGAGACGGGCATCGCGTGCCCGGCGACGATGGAAGCGCTGCTGGCCGACCCCACCATCAAGGGCGTGATCCTGACGGTGCCGAACGAGCAGCATCTGCCGGTGGCCGAGGCGGTCGCGAAGGCCGGCAAGCACGTCTACACCGAGAAGCCGATCGCCGACACGCTCGAGAACGGGCTTCGCATCGAGGCGCTCGAGAAGAAGTACGGCGTGCGCGTGATGGTCGGGCATTCGGCGCGGCTGCTGAAGGGCACGCGCCTGATGAAGCAGGCGATCGACAGCGGCGAGATCGGCCGGCTCGTGTTCATGGAGGCGAACTTCTCCAACGAGCGGGCGCTGGAGCTGACACCTTCTACGTGGCGGTGGTACCGCGACCGCGCGCCGGGCGGGCCGTTGTCGCAACTTGCCGTGCATCAGTTCGATGCGCTGCATTATCTCGGCGGCGAAGTCACCGAGGTGCACTCGATCGCGTCGAAGCTATCGCCTGTCGGTGCTGAGGTCGACGATCAGTCGATGACGACGCTGCGCTTTGCCAACGGCGCGCTGGGCTATGTCGGATCGTCGTGGACGTCTCCCGGCATCTATTCGATCCGCGTGTTCGGCCAGAAGGGGCTGATGCACTACGAACTCGATTTCGGCACATGGGACACGCCGGCGAAGCTGCACGAGCCGTCGACGCTCTATATCCAGCGTGGCAAGGACGGCTATGGCAAGCGCGAGGAAATCAAGATCCCGCAAGGCGATATGTTCCGCGACGAGTTGGAGCTGTTCGCGGCGGCCTGCTCGACGGGCAAGCTGCCGGAACTGACGGCGCGCGACGGCAATGTCGCGGTGGCGATCGTCAACGCCGCGCTGCGCTCGATCGATCGCAAGGGGCAGGCAGTGACGCTGGCGGAAGTTCTCAGCGAGGCGCAGAAGAAGATCAGCTAGGGAATATCGGCTCGGCTGCAACTGCACCGGCAGCGGCGTCCGATGCAGGGCGGTTGCCGGTGTCTGCGTGATGCAAGAGTGTTCGCACGGGGGAAACAATGCGGCTGTACGCAAACCTCGCCATCTTGGCGGGCGCAATGCTCGCTCTCGCCGCCCCCGGGTCGGCGCAGGAGTATCCGACGAAGCCCGTGCGGCTCGTCGTGCCGTTTCCTCCCGGCGCCGCCAACGACACGCTCGGACGTATCGTTGCGGCAGAGCTTGGTCCACGGCTCGGCCGGCAGATCATCGTCGACAATCGTGCCGGTGCGGGTGGTACGATCGGTACGGAGCATGTCGCAACTTCCGCTCCGGACGGCTACACGCTCTTGCTCACGTCCTCCGCGCTCACGACCAGTCCTTACGTCTACAAGCTCAACTTCGATCCGGTGAAGTCGTTCGAGCCGGTAAGCATGCTCGCCATCGCCGACCCGGCTTTCATCGCGATCAATCCTGCACTGCCGGCGAAGACGATCCCGGAGTTCATTGCGTTGGCCAAGGCCAAGCCAGGCGAACTCCACATGGCCCATTCGGGCATAGGCTCGTTCCTGCACACGAGCGGGCTCCTGTTCGCGAAGAGCGCGGGGATCGATGTCGTCGATGTGCCGTTCAAAGGCGCCGGACCCGCGATCCAGAACATCCTGGGCGGCGATTCCCACTTCATCGTGGTCGGCTTCTCGTCGCTCGGGCCGTTCCTGACCTCCGGCAGGCTGCGGGCGATCGGGGTGGCGTCCGACAAGCGCTCGCGCTATCTGCCGGATGTGCCGACTTTGGCCGAGCAGGGACTGCAAGGCGTCAATGCCGCAAACTGGTTCGGCATCATCGCGCCGGCGGACATGCCGCAAGCGATCGTGCAGAGGCTGCATAAGGAATTGGCGGCGGTTCAGGATCTGCCGAGCTTCAACAGCGGCGTCGAGAAATTCGGCGCAGAGGCGTGGAAGCTCAATCCCAAGGAGTTCCGCGACCTGATCGCCTCAGAACTCAAGAAGTGGCAGCCGGTCCTGGCAGGCATCAAGCCTCAATAGGCTCGTTCGATGCTCGCCCGGACGCTGGTTCTACCGGGCTGCATTGTTCGCCCAGCCAGATCGGCCAAGGAGAATGTGCGATGCAGCGAGTAACCCTTACGCTCGACGAGGATCTCGTCACCGAGATCGACCGATTCATGACCCGGCGCGGTTACCAGAGCCGATCCGAAGCCGTACGCGACATCGTCAGAGCCGGGTTTTTGAATTTGGACAGAGACGAGGCACCGGCGGGTAAAACCTGTGTGGCAGCGCTCGTCTATGTCTATGATCGTGACGTGCGCGAACTCGCGAGACGGCTGGCCGAAGTGCGAGCCGATCACCATGACCTGATGGTCGCGACAACAAGCGTCGATCTCGATCACAAGAGCTGCATGGAAGTGGCGTTGATGCGTGGCGCAAGCGACGCCGTCCGTCACGTCGGGGATCACATCGTCACCGAGCGCGGAGTTCGGCACGGAAAGCTCGTCGTCGTGCCGGTCGATGTCGAACGGGAGTCGCATCAGCACGGCGGCGGCCGTCCTCACGCCCACGATCATTTCAAGGTCCGTCATGGCGGCTAGATCTTGCGCGTGTCGAAACAACAACACGCTATCGCGATAGTATGAGTAAGTATAATAATGGTATGACTCGTCGTTGTGCTGTGTGTAGGTAGCTCTGGTGGGCGGTGCGACACAGCACAGGGGGAGCTGAATGAGCTGTAGCCGGTATTGGATCTTGGCGACTTTGGCCGTGATCGGATCGTCTACAATTGCAAAAGCACAGTCGGCCGTGACTTTGCCGACCGTGGTGGTCCAGGCGCCGGCCAAGAATGTGCCAGCCACCAAGAGTGTTTCCCCCGCATCGTCTCCTCGAGCGAAAGCGACCGTAGGGACAGCCGTTGTTTCCGCCTCTTCCGAAACGCCGTCCGAGCCAGACGCTTCTGCCGTTACTTCACCGTCATCCTGGCTGCCGTCGCCCGATGCGCTGCGGGGCGATATTCCACTCGTGGGTATCGCAAACTCAGCCAGCTCCGGGATCATCGGACAGGATCGCCTCGAAGCGCGATCACCGTTTCGGCCCGCCGAAGTTCTCGAAGCGGTGCCCGGACTCGTCATCACTCAGCACTCGGGCGAGGGAAAAGCCAACCAGTATTACTTGCGCGGCTTCAATCTGGATCATGGCACCGACCTCGCCCTATTCATGGACGGGATGCCGGTCAACATGCCGACGCACGGTCATGGCCAGGGCTACGCGGACGTGAACTTCATGATTCCCGAACTCGTGCGCGGGTTGTCATTCCACAAGGGGCCGTACTTCGCCGACGAGGGCAACTTCGCCTCGGCCGGTGCGATCCATATGGACTACGTGGACAAGCTGTCGAAGAACTTCGGGCAAGTCGAGGTCGGCAGCTTCGGTTATCGCCGCGCTGTCGGTGCGATGTCGGCGCCCACTGGTTCGGGCAATGTGCTCGTCGCAGCTTCACTGCAGAGCTACGACGGGCCGTGGGCACGGCCGGATGATCTCGCGAAAGCCAGCGGCGTGATCCGCTACTCCGACGGCACGCGCGAGAACGGCTGGGCGTTGACCGGATTGGGCTATCAGGGCCGCTGGTTCTCGACAGACCAGATTGCGCAGCGTGCCGTCGATCAGGGGCTCATCGGCCGTTATGGCAATCTCGATGACACAGATGGCGGGGAAACCAAGCGGTTCAGCCTGTCGGGGCGCTGGGCAAGGCGGGACGCCGATCAAGCCACTCGCGTGAGTGCCTATGCGATCCGCAGCCAGCTCGATCTGTTCAACAACTTCACCTATTTCCTCGACGATCCCGTCAACGGGGATCAATTCCACCAGAAGGATAGGCGGACGGTCGCAGGCGGTCGGGTGGAGCAGATCTACTACGGCTCGATGCTCGACGGTGTCAAAACCGAGACCGAGGTGGGCTTGCAGGCACGGTACGACGACATCCGCGTCGGGCTGTTCAAGACCAAAGCGCGTGAGCAGCTCTCGACCGTCCGCGATGATGCCGTGCAGGAGTTCGCTGCAGGAGTGTATTCGCAGAGTACGATCCGGTGGATGCCTTGGTTTCGTAGCATCGCCGGTCTGCGTGGCGACTGGCATCAGGGGCGGGTCGAGAGCAATCTCGCCGCCAATAGCGGTAGCGCGTCCGATTTCATCGCAAGCCCGAAGCTGGGGCTCGTGTTCGGACCATGGGCCAAGACGGAATTCTACTTCAGTGGGGGCTTTGGCCATCACAGCAACGATATGCGCGGTGCGACCTCGACGATCGATCCTGCCGATGGCGTGACGGGCATATCGAAATCCCCGCTTCTCGTTCGTTCGAAAGGTGCCGAGGTCGGCGTACGCAGCGAAATGCTGCCAGGATTGCAGCTTACGGGCTCGACATTCCTTCTCGACTACGACTCCGAGATCGTCTTCGTCGGCGATGCCGGTACGACGGAAGCTAGCCGCCCGAGCCGCCGCGTCGGTTGGGAGGTGACCGCCCTCTACAAGGTTCTGCCGTGGTTGACGCTCGATATGGAATACGCCTCGGCGCAGGCGCGCTTCACGGTCGATGATCCGGAGACACCCGGCCGTCGCATTCCCGGCGCGGTGGAAGGTGTCGCGAAAATCGGGGTGAAGCTCGACAACATGCCCGGATCGCTCGCCGGCTGGTTCGGCGGCGTAAACTGGCGCTACTTCGGCCCGCGTCCCTTGATAGAGGACAACTCCGCGCGTTCGAAGGCGACAGCTCCATTGTCCGCGCAGCTCGGCTACAAGTTCTCCGAAACATTTATCGCGAAACTCGACGGGTTCAATCTGCTCAACCAGAAGGCCAGCCAGATCGACTATTACTACGCGTCGCGGCTACGCGGCGAGATCGGGGCGGTGGAAGCGGTCAACGACATCCATTTCCACCCGCTCGAGCCGACGTCAGTGCGGCTCACGGTGACGAAATTGTTCTGAAGGTGCGCGGTCACCCGCCCTTGCGCATCGGTTCCTGGTAGGAGAGGCCCATGTCCCAGGGGAAGTAGATCCAGGTATCCTGGCTTACCTCGGTGACGAACGTGTCGATGATAGGCGCACCCTGGGGCTTGGCGTACATCGCGGCGAAATGGGCGTTCGGCAAGAGATCGCGGACCATCTTGGCGGTCTTGCCGGTGTCGGTGAGGTCGTCGACGACGAGGACGCCCTTGCCCTTGCCATCGCCGATCTTGGCGATCTCGGGCGCGATGCCCTTCAGGACGCGAAGGTCGCCCTGCTTCTTGTAGTCGTAGCTGGCGATGCAGATCGTCTCGATGATGCGCAGCTCGAGTTCGCGGGCGACGATAGCTGCCGGGACGAGGCCGCCGCGCGTGATGCAGACGATCGCTTCGAACGGGCCCTTGTTGCTGAGCCGCCAGGCGAGCGCGCGGGCGTCGCGATGGAACTGGTCCCAGGAGACAGGGTAAGCCTTCGACTGATCGGGAGGTGGCATTTCTGGTTTCCTTCCGCTGTGCACGATGTTTGTGCACCCTATAGCGCGGGTCATAGCGCTTGTCTGGGCCGCTTGCACCGGGGCTATCTGATTTTGTCGCGGAAAATGTTGAGTCCGTGGATCGGGTGGGGCGGAAGTCATTTGGCGGGCACGTATTGATCGCCGGTCCTATTTGCGCCATTCCCATAGCCAGGAACCTGTGTCGATACCGAGAGATAGACTGGAGAGGCTGGCCCAATGATCGCCGGAGCAAATCTGAGTGTGGCCCTGATCGGGCTGGGCGAAGTCGGACAGGCGCTGGCGACCGACCTGCGCAAGGCCGGTGTGAAGGCGATTTCGGCTTACGATATTGCGTTCGCTGCGCCGGACAGCCCGCAGAGCCTGGCAGCGAAGGCGCTCGATATTGCGGTTGCTGCCTCGGCTCCTGAAGCTGCCAGGCGGGCGACGGTGGCGATCAGCGCGGTGACCGCGGGCTCGGCGCTCGATGCTGCGCGGGCGACCGCGCCGGGTCTTGCCGGTGGGACGATGTTCGTCGACGTGAATTCGGTTTCGCCGCGCACGAAGCAGGAAGCTGCCGAGATCATCGAGAAAGCAGGCGGGCGCTATGTCGAAGCAGCCGTGATGTCGCCGATCCATCCCAAGGGGATCGGCACGCCGATCCTGCTGGGCGGTGCTCACACCGCAGCGTTCCTGGAGATAGGCAAGCCGCTTGGGTTCAACGCGAAGCCGTACTCGGACAAGGTGGGCGCTGCGTCGTCGGTGAAGATGTGCCGCAGCGTGATGGTGAAAGGCATCGAGAGCCTCGTCGCGGAGTGCCTGCTCGCATCGCATCACTACGGCGTCACGGACGACGTGCTCGCCTCGCTCAAAGACATGTTCCCCGGCCAGGACTGGGACAAGACCTCGCGCTACATGCTTTCGCGCACGCTGCATCACGGTCGAAGGCGTTCGGAGGAAATGGTCGAGGTGGCGAAGACGGTCGCGGATTCAGGGATAGAGCCGACGATGTCGGAGGCGATCGTTGCGCGGCAGGCGTGGGCGGGGCAGCTCGGCACAAGGATGGCCGCGCCCGGCGACGACAAAGAGGATCGCACCCAGCGGTTGGACGAGCTGCGTCGGCTGTTGGGACTCGGTTAGCGGGGGCCGGTGGCGGGGTTGTCGAGTGTCCGCTTGCTCTTGGATAGCTAAGGGCAGTCGACATTCGCATGCGCCGCTACTTCATCACCAGTTTCGCCTTTGCGACATACTCGGGCGGCGCTGCGTAGATCCGCTTGATGATCGCTTCGGCTTCATCGGCGGTGGCGGGATCGACGGGCAGATCCTGCTTGGCGGTCTCGGCGATGAAACCGGGGTCCTTCATCGTTGCGTCGAAGGCCTTGCGCATGATCGCGACGCGCGCGGCCGGCACCTGTTTCGACATGATGTAGGGTCGGCCAAGCTCGCCGGCCGCGATGATGATGTCGAGCACCTGCTTTTGCTCGTCGGTCTTGGCGAATGTGCCGATGAACGGCAGGTCCTTGGGGATCTCGGGGTTCGTTCGCGGGGAGAAGGCGACGAAGGGGATGATCTTCTTGGTCTTGATCCAATCGATCGGGATCGAGCTCCACGAGCCGCAGTCGCCGTTAAGCTCGCCACGCTCGGTCGCCAGGCGCATTTCATTCGATCCGGGGAAGCCGGTGATCTGTTTGACCTTGAGACCGAATAGATTGCGGAGCACGGCGCCGTTCACGTAATTCGACGTGTTGACGCCGGTCGCGCCCATGATGAACTCCTTGCCATCGAGGAGGTCCTGCATGTTCTTGAACGATGCCGTGTGCCAGACGTAGCAGACCCGGATGTCGCGCGTGATCGACCCGAGCCAAGCGAAGTTCGTGAACTTGGTGTTGAATTTTTCGGGCTCGGTCAGCGAATCCGTGATCACGCCTGGATTGAAGGCGGTGACGATGGTGCCGTCCTTGACGGCAGGGCCGTCGAGGTAGCGGACGGCGGTGAAGCTGCCGGCGCCCGGCATGTTCTGGACGATGACGGTCGGCTTGCCCGGTATGTGGTTGCCGATGAAGCGCGCGACCGTGCGGGCGTAGATGTCGTAGCCGCCTCCGGGCGAGAAGCCGACGATCAGCGTCAAGGTCTTGCCGGCGTAGAAGTTTTCGTCCTGGGCAATGGCGGCGTCGGGTGGCGTCGCGGCTGCGAGAGCCAGCGCGACGCTTGCTGCACATGCCTTCCACGTCGGCGCTCCCGTGCGTTGATCGCGCATCACTTTTTGTCCTCCCGGGAAGCCACGTGCGACGTGCACGGCGTGCTCGATCTTACACTAGAGTTCTGGGTGGATGCGTTGCAACCTGGACGGCCGGATTAAGGGGCATGCATTTCCTTCGTCTGAGCTACGTTGTGAGGTATTCGCGGCGAGGCCGCGAGTGGGGCCTATCGGAGTCTTTGTGCGCCTTCGCGCACGGGGCCCACACCCCAACCGGGGAACGTGTTCCCCGGACCCCTTCCTTTTTGCGACTTTGGCGTTGGCCAGCCGTCACGCCTTCTTCACGAATTCGGATTTGAGCTGCATTGGGCCGATGCCGTCGATCTTGCAGTCGATGTCGTGGCCGCCGCTGCCGTCGACGAGGCGGATGTTGCGCACTTTCGTGCCGACCTTCACCACCGTCGAGGAGCCCTTGATCTTGAGGTCCTTGATCACGGTAACGCTATCGCCGTCTGCCAGCGGGTTGCCGTTTGCGTCCTTGATGATGCGAGGGCCGTTGTCGTCCGTGGTGGAGGTCGCCGACATCGCGCTCCATTCATGGGCGCACTCCGGGCAGATCAGCAGCGCGCTGTCCTCGTAGGTGTGCTCGGACGAGCACTTGGGGCAATTAGGAAGTGCGGCCATCCAACAAAGCCTCTCTTACATAGCTTCTGGCATAGCTTCTGGCATAGCTTCTTGGCGTTCTGGGTCTTTGCCTGCCATGGCAACCAGGCGAGCCATTTCTGCAGCGGCAGTGCGATTCACAACGACGGGTCGTGGGTTGCGGTGGGTTCCGCGTTGGTGATTGCTTCGAGCGTCACATCGTTGGCTGCAGCCATTTCTATGAAAGATGATCGGCAGATGACGGCGAAATTTTCTTCAAAGAACGCGTCGGACAAGAACCCCTCGGCGTCCGCATGCTTCTCGCATGCGTCACAGTTGGCGAGCAAATCTCCGCCTTCACAGTTCCAGTTGAAGCCGATGGACTGTGCATCCGGCTGCGATTCCGCGAGATGAACGCAGACGAACGAGGGCGGCTGCTCGCCGTGCCCTTCGCATGTCACCAAGCCGTCGTCGCTCTCGCCGTCATCGGAGACTTTGTTCAACGGTCGATTTCGCCGAACACGATGTCGATGGAGCCGAGGATCGCGGAGACGTCGGCGAGCATGTGGCCGCGGTTGAGGAAGTCCATGGCTGAGAGATGGGTGAATCCCGGTGCGCGGATCTTGCAGCGGTAGGGCTTGTTGGAACCGTCGGCCACGAGATAGACGCCGAACTCGCCCTTGGGTGCTTCCACGCAGGCATAGACCTC
>CANJPN010000100.1 GCA_947475855.1 Bradyrhizobiaceae bacterium | reverse complement strand
GGAACTCGGTGCCTTCATTGAACACCTTTGCGAACACGTCCTGCACCGCCGTGATGTGCTCGCCGATGCCGATCTTGCCGCCGAGCTTGCCTTGGATGTAGGGCGCAGCCGAAAGGTGATCGGCGTGGGCGTGCGTCTCGATCAGCCATTCGAGCGTGAGCCCGTTTGTCCGGATGTAGTCGATGATGAGATCGGCGGAGCGGTAGCTGATGCGGCCAGCGGCATAGTCGATGTCCATCACGGAATCGATGACCGCGCATGACTTGGAACCCGGATCCTGGACGACGTAGCTGATCGTGTTCGTGTCCGGCTCGAAGAATGCGGCCACCTTGGGCTTGATTGTCAGATCGACGGGATATTGCATTGATGCAATCCTCTGTTCCATTGGCATGCAAGGCGATACGCGTCGTGCTCAAGAGTGTCTCAAGAGTGTCTCAAGAGTGTCTGGGGGCGGCGCTGATACCGGGCGCTGCGGTCGATATGGACGACACAAGTCCGTCTTGATCCGCGCCGATCTCTTGGCGCCACGGACGCCATCCTTCCAGAAAAACAAGCACGCCGGTAAGCGCAGCCGCCAGCGCGAGCGCCACCATCCAGAACGGCAGTCCCAGCATTTGATCGAACCCGACCTTCGCACCCTTCTCGTCGAACAGCGCGGTGAGCGGGGCGTCGAAATAGCCGTAGAAGAGGGCGCCGGCGATGCCACCGAGCAGGATGAACCACGCATCCCGATAGCCGGCTCCAATCTGGGCGAGCGTCGTGCCAGGGCAGGCGCCGGCGAGTGCGATTCCCGCGCCGAGGATCAGCCCGCCGATGATGTCGGCCTTGTATAGCAGCGGCTTGAGACCGAGCTTGACGCCGAACATCCCGTTCATCACCGCGAGCACGACGAGCCCGGTGATGACGGCCGCCAGAAAGATCTTGAGCATGATGAAATTGCGGAGTTGCATCTGGCCCAGGATCACGCCGGGTTCGAAAACGCGGCTCTTCTCAAGCGCAATTCCAAATACGATCCCGGTCGCAAGTCCGATGAGAATGGCATTCAAGAGTGACATGACTGTCTCCGATCATTCTTGTTGTCAGGCACGCCTGAGAAGCGCTGCGGCGAGGATGCCACCGGCGAACATAGCTGCGACCGCCACGGTCGATCCGACCGACAGCTGCGCCATGCCGGAGATGCCGTGCCCACACGTGCAACCGCCGGCGATGCGGGCCCCCAGCAACATGACGAAGCCGGCCAGGAACGCGATCGGTGCGCGGGCCGCGAGGGTTGTGGTTCCCATGGCGCGACTCCACACCGGAGATATCGGCTGCCGTCGCGCACCGGACAGCCGCATCGACAGGTATGCACCAACGGCAATGCCGACGACGACTGCGACCTGCCACCAGTTCTTCGGTCCCCACATGTGAGAAGCCAGGTACTTGATCTCGGCGACCCGGCCGTCGAACAGCGAAGCGATATGCGCCGCCACCGTCACATAGGATGACGAGGCGCCCAGCGCGGTTTCCATCAGCAGAAATGTCGGGATCTGCAGAAGCCCGATGATCGCACCTGCGACATAGGGCGACCATGCCTTGGTTCGTGGATCGAGCATGTCCTTGTCCTTGTTGGCTGCCATGTGGATGAAGGGGCGCAGTCTGTGCGAACTCCCAACGCTAAAGCATCGCCTTCAGCGCGACGGCGATGCTGATGCCGCCCCAGATCATCATGTTGAAGAAGCTTCTGAGGATCTGCCGATGATCGCTCTCGCCCCTCAGACCGAAAGCGTCGCAGATCAGATCGCCGGGTAAGAGAAAGAGCCGGGTCATGTCCGGTCTCCGGTCTGCGGGTTCTTTGCGCCGCAGGTGTTGATGCCGAGCAGCGCGTACGGCGGGCACCAGCCGACCACGGCGGTCGCCAGCGGGATAAGGCCGAGCCAGCCCCAAGGCGATTGCGGTCCGACGAAAACGAGGCTGATGATGCCGAGCCCGACGATGGCGCGCAGCACACGTTCGATATTGCCGATATTGCAGGTCATGATTGCCTCCAGGGGTTGACTGACGTCACGCTAGGCCGATGACGGCTCGATGGGACTGACATCGATCAGTCTGGGCGTATCGGCCGTTCGCGTCTGTGACTATGTCTCTCAGCCGAAACGACAGCCTCCGGAACCATGCCCCCGAGCAATTCAACTTGGGAAAGCACAGCATGAGCGAATTCGAGCGCTGGGAAGGTCGATACGCTGCGGCCGGCTACGTCTTTGGCAAAGAGCCGAACTATTTCCTGGCTTCACGGCGATCGATGATTCCAAAGCTGGGCAAAGTGCTCGCCGTCGCCGGTGGCGAGGCGAGGAACGACGTGTGGCTCGCCCAGCAGGGGCTCGAGGTGCTCTCGCTCGACTCCTCGCCGGCCGCACAGGAGAAGGGTAAGAAGCTGGCGACGGAGCGTGGTGCAAACCTGAAGTTCGAGCTGGCTGACGTGCCTACGTGGCCGTATCCCGAAACCGCGTTCGATGTCGTCGTGGAGATCTTTACCCAGTTCAGCACGCGGGCTGAACGCGCCCTGAATTGGGCCGGTATGCGCAAGGCGTTGAAGCCCGGCGGTCTGCTGATCCTGCAGGGATATACGCCGAAGCAACTGCAGTTCGGGACGGGCGGGCCGAAAGAACTCGAAAACCCCTATCCCGGGAGATGCTCGAGCAGGGCTTCAGGGAGATGCAATTCGCCGAGGAGGAGCTCGTCATGCACGAGGGGGATTGGCACAGCGACATATCCGCGGTGATCGGCCTGACTGCGACGAAGTAAGCGCCCATCGTTCCGACCGCAATATCCGCGTTGGTAGCATGTTGTCGTCCGCCCCCCTCAACGCTCCTGCACCAGCTTCTGCAGGGCAGCGCGGTTCTCGATGGTGATGTTGCCACGCTGCGATGAAACCCAGCCGCGTCGTTGGAACTCGCTGAGCATGCGTCCCACCACCTCCCGCGCGGAGCCGAGCTCAGCGGCGAGCTGCTGCTGGGTCGCTGCGACATGGTCGGCGCCGTGCGACAACTCCAGCAGCTTGCCTGCAAGCCTCAGATCGATACGAGCGAATGCGACCTCTTCGATAACGCGAAACAGGTCCGTCACGCGCGCACTGAAAGCCGTGAACACGAAGCGTCGAAAGTCGGGCGAACGTGCGACAAGCTCGTCGAATGTCGCGCGCGGAATGGCAACCGCCCGCGTCTGTGTCTCGGCAAGTGCTTCTGCAGGGTAGTCCTCGTAGCCCATCAGGCATGCCGTCGTCAGCGCGCAGCTTTCTCCCGCTGACACGCGATATAGTACGATCTCGCGCCCATTCTCTGAGACCTGCTGCACACGGACGGTGCCGTCGAGCATTAGCAAATAGCTCTCCGGCGCGTGTCCCGGCCCGTAGATTTGTGTCCCGGCGGCGAGAGTTACGACCTTGGCTTGCGATGCGAGGGTCGACAAAATGTCCGTCGGAAGTCTCTGCAAACCAGGGAACTGATCGAGCCAGCAAGTGTCATTTGTCATGCACGCCCCACTGCTGCTTGTGTGCGAGTTCACAACTCGCGCCCGTCGAGGAGGATCAGGAGATCACTCCTAGCACCTAAGAGTACCCTGACAATGACGAGAGGTGAGGTCCCGGCCACCTTCGCGCTCGAACATGCCACAAGCAACGCGCCGATCACGGCCTGGACTACGGTGCCATCGCCCGGTTGGCGTAGCGCCACGGCCGCCGAGACCGGTCACAGAGCGCTTCGGCGCCTTGATCCTCGTAGCGATTGAAGATCTTGTAGCCGGTCTTGCGCGAGATCCCGAACTCGCGGCAGACATCGCTCTTGGCCTCGCCCTCGAGGACGCGGGCAACGAAGCGGACACGTTCGTCCATCACCGAACTCACTTTCCACGGCATCGACACCTCGCGCGGAAAGGCGGAAAGTGTAACCCATGTGTCCGGTGCGAAGTGTCGCCTATGTTTCGGGTCGCTCAGCAAAGGCTTAGATGCGCGCACTCAAGAGTGTGGCCGCTGGTGTCTCGCTGCGAGTTCTTTGAAGCGTCGGTTTGCGATTGGGGTTGCCGTTCACCATCCCGGAATTGGGGACTGTCCAGCGATATCACGCCGGACGTCCAGGCGTGCTCGCCATTGACAGACGACCCAGGCTTCAGATCTTGCCTTCTGGAGTAGCTTCGACGAGCGGCCGCCTGTTGCGGACTGGCGATCACTCTAGGGCAGACGCTTATGGCCAATTCCAGCAAGTGACTATCCAGGCGTCGTGGACGCGGCGGACACTATGGGCATTGCGCTTTTCGGCGGCATTGGGTTCAGTGCAGCATAACCAAATTGTGGAGAGACCATGAAAATCGTCGCCGAGGAACACTGGGTAAAAAAAGGCCCGGTCAAGCTGTACGTCTACCGAAAGCACAACATCGAAGGTCCAGCCAAGAAGCCCGTTCTCTTCCTGGTGCACGGCTCCACGTTTTCGACGCGTGGCACCTACGACGTGATGGTCGATGGCAAAGGCGATCATTCCGCCATGGAGCACTTCGCGCGTCTAGGCTACGACGTGTGGACCATGGACCACGAGGGCTACGGCTTCTCGGATCGAACCGACAGCAGTTCGGGCATCATGGTCGGCGTCGCTGATCTGCAGGCTGCGATGCCGCTGGTGCTCGAGAAGTCCGGGCAGAAGGCCGTGCTGATGTTCGGCGAATCCTCCGGTGCCATCAAGGCCGGCGCCTATGCCAACGCCGAACCCGACAAGATCGAGCGCCTGATGCTGCATGCGCTGACCTGGACCGGCAAGGACGCGCCTGAAATGGAGCGCCGCCGCCGGATGGCCGACCAACTCATGGCGAGCCCGCGCCGGCCATTCGGAAAGGCGCAGATCGACAACGTGTTCAACCGAGACAAGGCCGGCACCACCGACCCGGCCGTGATCAAGGTCATCTCGGAATTCGAGATGAAATTCGGCGATAGCGTTCCGGCTGGAACTTACGTCGACATGGCGCTTCACATGCCGATGGTCGATCCGACGAAACTCACGTGCCCAGTTTCCGTGACGCGGCCGGACCACGACGGCAATTCAACCGACGAGGAGTTGTATGAGTTCTTCGCCAAGCTCGGGACGCGCGAGAAGCAGTTCGTGATGATGCGCGGGCTGCCGCATGGCGGAGGCATGGTCGGTCATCAACGCCACCGGATGTGGTACATGATGCACGCCTTCTTCGGTGCACCGGCGGCACCGGTAGCCGAACATCACTGAGGTTTCATGCTCCATATCTTGCGGCTGAACACCCACGAACTGGCGGCCATGTGCCGCCAGTTTCGGCTGAAGTCCGCTCCCCTCCTGGGCAAGCGGTTCGAACTGTTTCAACGACGCGCTCGAACCGGCCGTTCAGCCGGATAAGGAAATCCCACGATGAGTCAAGCACCGGAACGGCTGATCGAAGGCAAGAAGCGCCCGTTCACGGGCATGGAATATCTGGAGAGCTTGCGCGATGGGCGCGAGATCTACGTCTACGGCGAGCGCGTGAAGGACGTGACGAAGCATCCCGCGTTCCGGAACGCTGCTGCTTCGGCTGCACGAATCTACGATGCACTACACGACCCCTCGCAGAAGGATGTACTCACCTGCGAGACCGACACGGGCTCGGGTGGTTTCACGCATCGCTTCTTCCGGGTGGCGCGATCGGCCGAAGACGTTATCAAGCAGCGCGAGGCGATCGCGGCGTGGGCGCGCATCACCTACGGCTGGATGGGCCGCAGCCCCGACTACAAGGCGTCGTTCCTGTCGACGCTCGGCGCCAATGCAGACTTCTATGGGAAGTTCGCAGACAATGCGCGCGCCTGGTACAAGCGCGCGCAGGAAAACGTGCTCTATGTCAACCACGCGCTCGTCAATCCGCCGATAGATCGCGCCAAACCCGTCGATCAGATCAAGGACGTCTACATCTCCATTCAGAAGGAGACGGACGCCGGCATCTACGTCTCGGGCGCCAAGGTCGTGGCGACCAACTCGGCGCTGACGCACTACAATTTCCTCGGCCAGAACATGGCGCAGGAGATCAACGATCCCTCGATGGTCGTGATGTTCATGGCGCCGATGGATACCCCCGGCATCAAGCTGATCTGCCGGCCGTCGTATGAACTCGCGGCTGCGGCAACGGGCAGCCCGTGGGATTATCCGCTCACCTCGCGGTTCGACGAAAACGATGCGATCTTCGTATTCGACAACGCGTTCATCCCGTGGGAGAACGTGTTCATCCACCGCGACGTCGAGAAGCTCAAGGCGTTCTATCCGAGTTCCGGCTTCGTCAACGGCTACACGTTCCAGGCGTGCACGCGGCTCGCGGTGAAGCTCGATTTCATCGCGGGTCTCTTGATGAAAGCCGCACGAACAACCGGAGTGGATGGGTTCCGCGGCGTGCAGGTGCACATCGGCGAGGTAATCGGGTGGCGTAACCTATTCTGGGCGCTGACCGATGCAATGGCGCGGAACCCCGATCCGTGGGTGAACGGCGCGGTGCTGCCGAACTTGCGCGCAGGGAGCGCCTACCGGCTGTTTGCGACCGAGGCTTATCCCGCCGTTCGCTCGATCGTCGAGAAGGTGGTGGCTTCGGGGCTGATCTATCTACCGAGCCATTCGCGCGATCTGAAAAACCCGGAGATCGACAAGTATCTCGCCAAGTACGTGCGCGGCTCGAACGGCATCGGCCACGTCGAGCGCATCAAGATCATGAAGCTCTTATGGGATGCGATCGGCACGGAGTTCGGCGCGCGACACGAGTTGTACGAACTCAATTATGCGGGCAGCCACGAACTGGTGCGGCTGTTCCCGCTGCAGCACGCGCAAGCGACGGGCGTGACGAAGCAGATGGAGGCACTCGCCGACCAGTGCATGGCCGACTACGATCTCGACGGCTGGACCGGCGATACGTGGCACGACGGCAGCGACATGTCCGTGTTGGGTAAGCTCGAGTAGGGTGATCTGGACACCGGCCTTTTCCGGTGTGACGGCAAGAGCGGATACGGCGATGCAAGCTCGAGCAATGTCGACCCGACGAGCTATCGACGAACGGGATCGTCGGGTTTGAGCGAAATCAACGAGGAGCGCCTTCGACGTCAGCCAACAGGCTCGACATCGACAGCGATGGACATGCGCTGGTCGCCGCCGCCCAGCAGCACGCCGCTGATCGGGCTGATGTCTTCGTAATCACGGCCGTAGGCGACGGTGATGTGCTCCATCGTCGGCATGATGCCGTTGGTCGGATCGAAATCAACCCAGCCGGTTTCGGGCGCCCACACCGACAGCCAAGCATGAGAGGCATCCGCGCCCTTGAGCTTGACCTGTCCTGGCGGCGGCCGTGTCAGCAGATAGCCGCTGACATAGCGCGCGGGAACGCCGAGCGTGCGCAGAGCCGCAATCGCCAGGTGGGCGAAGTCCTGGCAGACGCCACGTCTAATTTCCAGCACCCGCGCGATCGGCGTGGAAACATCGGTCGCGGTCGAGTCGAACTTGAAGGTCTCGAACATGCGGCGCGTCATATGCATCGCGCCGTCGAGCACGGGACGTCGCGCGGGAAAGCTCTCGCGAGCGAATGCGCGGACGTCGCGCGAGGCCGGTGTCAGCCGCGATGTGCATGCGAACTGCAGCACGCCGGCGTCGAGACCACCATCTGGCAGGTGCGCACGCGACGTGACATCCTCCCACGGGGTCGTCGCCGCCGGATCGATCGCAGCGGGGGCCGCCACGTCGATAGTGCTGCGCGAGTGGACGACCAGTTCCGAGTGCTCGTCCTCGATGCGCAGCAGCGTGGCGGCATTGCCGAAGTAGTCGACAATGCTCGTACTGATGACCGGTGCCGGATCGATGAGCAAGCTGTGGTGAACGACGGCTTGCCGCGCGAAGGCGCGAGGCTGCAAGTGGACCAGATGATAGGATTGCGCGACCGGCAGCCGATAGCTGTAGGTCGTGCGGTGACTGACCTCGAACCTCATGACTCCTGCCGCGACCTCGCCCGAACCCACCGCGGTTCCTTCTCGACAACGCTGAAATAGCGCCTCGTGAGGGCATCCGACAACTGCGGAATGCGTTCGACCTGCCGGCTGAGAAGCGACACGAGCGCGGGACGCTGGCCGTCCGGTCCCTGTTCGGCGAGCGTCAGGACATCGGCGAGCCGGAGGTCGGTCAACATCGCGAGCGCAGTCCGCTGCACTTCGGTGCGACCGCGGCCCTTGCCGGTCTGCGGCAGGGTGTCGATGTGGTTGGACAGCGCGGCGAGCTGGAAGGCGAGGCTGCGCGGATTGGTTTCGTCGACGATCAGCAGGTCGAGCACGAGCGCCAGCGTGGGATTGACGCGATAGCGCGAACGATAGGTGATGAAGCTGTCGGCGAGTTCCAGCACGAACAGCATCCGGCCGGTATCGTCCTCGGGGCCGACCACCGTCGACGGCGCCAGCCGGAACGCCGACAGCAGGAGCTGCGAGAGATTGAGCGCCCGCGAGGTCCGGCGTCCCATGTCGAGGAACGACCAGCCGAAGTTGCGCGTCATGTTCTCGTGTGTGAGGCCGTTGAACGCCGCAACCACCCCGAGGCCGGCATCGATCAGATCGAGTTCCTCGCCGATCGAGCGTGGCAGTGCATCGGGTTGCCAACGGCGGCCCACATAGAAGGAATTGAGCGTGCGCCAGGCTTCGAGCGAGAGGCGGTCGCGGGTGAGGCTCGCGACGCGATGGATGTGCGACAGCGTCTGCGGCAGCCCGTAGACGCGGTCCGTCGAGGTCATCAGCATGCGGGCGAGATGCGCAATGACGCGCGGCTCGTCGAGATCGGGCGGCACCGCTACCGGCGTGGCGTTGTCGCGGTCGAGCAGGGTGAGCAGCGCCATCCGCGCGAGCTGCAGGTTCTGGCGGGGGCCGCTATCTTCTTCAATACGGCTGAGGCAATTGCGCAGGACGCGGAACGTCCAGTCGGCGCGCTCGATGTAACGGCCGAGCCAGAACAGGTTGTCGGCAGCGCGGCTCGGCATCTCGCGGGGGCCACGCTGGATCTGGGCTGCCTCGATCGCCGGGCGCCACAGACTCTTGAACGCGGGTTGGGCGTGGTCGCTAATGACCCACACGTCGCGCGATGCGCCGTCCGGGGCAGTCAGCGCCATGGATGCGCCGGCGTCGACGGTCATCGCGAGGCCGCCCGGCATGACGACGAAGCCTCCGGATACCGCGGTGGCGAATACGCGCAAGGCGAATGGTTTGGCTTCGAGGCCATTGGGCCCGTAGGATGGTGTCGTGCCCAGCGTCGTCTTCTCTTCGGCAACGAGTGCTGCGCCGTTGATCTCGATGTCCTCGACCAACGCCGCTCGCTCGGCGGCCGTCATCTGGCTGGCGTCGCGGCCGGGGGCGGCGCGACCAGGGCGCGCGGTCTGCTCGTAAGCGCGGCGGATGAAGTAACGCTCGATATTTTGAATGACGCTGGAGCGAACCGCGGGATCGCCAAGCCAGCGCTTCGTCACGTCGGGAACAAGCAAGTCCTCGCCGAGCAGCTCGTTGCTGAGTTGGGGCAGCATGCTGCCGAGGCCGCGGTTCTCGGCGATTGCGGTGCCGAGCGCATTGAGGACGAGGCTCGGCTGCTGGCGCACGGCCTGGACGAGACCGACCGGGCCGAGGAAGCCAGATGGATCGAGTTCCAGAGCGTCGGACAGCGCGCCTGCCACGCAGCGCACGACGAGGTCGATCGGCTGCAATCCGTCGAGTGTCTTCAAGTAAACGCGGCCGCTCTCGACGCGGAGGTCGTCTCCTTCAACCAGCAGGAAGCCGAGGTAGCGGGCCAGATAAGCGTGACTGAAGAAATCGTTATGGCGCGGGCCCGGCGTCAGCAGCGCGATGCTGGGATCTGGACGGTTGATACGCTGCGCGAGCTGATCCTGCATCTGCTGGAAGTACGGTGCGAGGCGGACAGCCTTAGAAGCTGCGAAGATGTCGCCGGATACATGGGTCAGCACCGTGCGATTGGCGAGAGCGTAGCCGATTCCGGCAGGCGTCTCGACATGCGTATCGACGACCCGCCAGCTACCATCGTTGCTGCGCGTGAGATCGACGGCAATAAACTGAATGCGACCGCCTGGGGGCTCGATGCCATGGCAGGCCCGCAGGAACGCCGGATCGCTGAACACGAGCTGCGGCGGGATCAGCCCACGCTGCATAAGCCGCTGGGGACCGTAGAGATCGCCGAGCACCGCTTCCAGCAGGCGGGCGCGTTGTACGACAGCCTTCTCGATGCCTGCCCACGTCGCCGACGTGAACACGAGCGGCATCAGGTCGAGATGCCACGGCTGCACGTTGCGCGAAGGATCCGCAAACAGATCGTGCGCGATGCCGGTTTCGCGCACGCGCGTGTTGATACGATTTATGCGCTCTAGTCGCTGCTCGTGGGTCAGCGCTTCGAGACCCGAAAGGATCGGCTGCCAGTGGGGCGCGATAGAACCGTCAGGGCTGATCAGCTCGTCGTATGCACTGGTGCGCGCGTACCTTGCGGTGATGGAGGCCGGCGGCGCTTGGGGTGCAATGGCTGGCATACTGTTGTTGTTCTCTCCTCGCTCCACCCGCACTTTCATTCAATGATCGAACTCTCCCCGATCACGCTGAAGTTCTATGGCTAGCTCCCGGTTCCGACTCGCGCCAGCCGTCCCCCTTCACGTGCGGGTTACAAGTTGCCCCACTACCACAGCGGTTGCCGCGACGACACCCGCCGCAGATCAAGGGTAAACGGGAAATCCGGGTGGATTCCGACCCGTTTCGGCATCGCGGCTGCCGGAGTATGTCCCCTTTCCTCGAACCGTGAGAGGCGGCGACCTTCGGCCTCGAAAGCGTTTACCGGGAAGGTCTCGGAGCTGCGGCCGCCGGGATGTGACACGTGATAGCGGCAACCGCCAATCGAGCGCCCCGTCCAAGTGTCGATCACGTCAAACGTGAGAGGCACGTGCGATGCTATGGTCGGATGTAGCGATGAGGCCGGCTGCCATGCCCGATAGCGGACGCCGCCCACTGTCTGGCCGAAAGTGCCCGTTTCGACAACTGGCACGGGAAAACCGTTGCAGGTGACGACATAGCGGTCCTGGCCTTCCGACGTGACGCATACCTGTACGCGTTCGAGGGATGAATCGACGTAGCGAGCCGTGCCTCCAACAACGCCCTCCTCGCCCAGCACATGCCAGGGTTCCAGTGCCTGCCGGATCTCGACCTTCACGCCTTGGTGGTCCATCCCACCGAAACGGGGGAAGCGGAACTCGAAGTGTGGCTCGAACCAGTCGAGTTCGACAGGGAATCCCGCGCGCTTCAAGTCGTCGATCACGGTCGAGAAATCTTTCCACACGAAGTGCGGCAGCATGAACCGATCGTGCAGCGCTGTGCCCCAGCGGATCAGCGGACGGCGATAGGGCTCCTTCCAAAACCAGGCGATGAGGGCACGCACGAGCAACTGTTGGGCGAGACTCATGCGCGAATGCGGCGGCATCTCGAAGGATCGAAACTCGACTAGGCCGAGCCGGCCCGTGGGGCCATCAGGTGAATAGAGCTTGTCGATGCAGATCTCGGCGCGATGCGTGTTGCCGGTACTATCGACCAGCAAGTGACGGAAGATGCGGTCGACGATCCACGGCGGTGTTTGGGCTCCCCGCTCGAATGCTTGCTCGAGCGCCAACTCCATCTCATAGAGGCTATCGTGGCGGGCCTCGTCGATACGCGGCGCCTGGCTCGTCGGGCCGATGAACATGCCGCAAAACAAATAGGACAATGACGGGTGCTGCTGCCAATATGTTATGACGCTGGCCAGCAGATCTGGGCGGCGCAAGAACGGGCTGTCCGCGGGCTGCATACCGCCGATGACGATGTGGTTGCCACCTCCAGTTCCGGTGTGCCGGCCGTCAAGCATGAACTTCTCGGTCCCGAGCCGGACCTGGCGTGCATCCTCGTAAAGCGTGGTGGTGATTGCCACCAGTTCTTCCCAGGTCTGCGCGGGCTGGACATTGACCTCGATCACACCGGGGTCGGGCGTCACCTTGATCACGCCGATGCGCGGATCATACGGTGGCGCATAGCCTTCCAGGCGGACGGTCTGGCCCGTCGTGCGCGCGGTTTCCTCGAGCGCGGCCAACAGCGCGGCGTAGTCCTCCGCATCGGCGAGTGGGGGCAGGAACACGCACAGGTGGCCTTCGCGTGGCTCCACGGCGAGTGCGGTGCGAACCGAGCCCACCAACTCGTCGGTGATGCGGCGCCCCTCGGTCTGCGGCGTCAACGTCACCGTGCGCCGCTGCTCACGAAGGGTCTCCCGGTCCGGCAAAGGCTCGCGCGGCGAGAAAGGGTCGGCTTCCTCGACGTTGGGATAGTCGATCGGCGGCAGATACGGCAGCGAACCAATCGGCAATCGAAAGCCGATCGGTGAGTCGCCTGGTTGCAGATAGAGGCGGCCGCGCCGAAACGCCCAGCGCTCGGTGACCCAGCGCCGGCCGCGATCCTGGGTCTGCCAAGCCTGCACGGGAAGCACGTAACCGGTTGGTTTGCCCAGGCCCCGGTCGAAAACCGCGACCAGACGCGCACGCTCCTGCGGATCTTCAAGTTTATTGGACCCTGGCTCGACGTCGATTGGCAACTTCTGCTCGACCAGCGCGAAGTGCCCTGGGTCCTCGTAGGCAGCGATCGGGCTGTCGGTCGGCAGGCCTAGGTTGGCGCAGAGTGCCGACGAGAATTGCTGGGCCTGCTCGATCGTAATGTTGCGGGGCGGGGCCTCGCGGTCGATCAGGGCGTCGTTCTCCCAGAGTGCCTCGCCGTCGGCGCGCCAGTAGACAGAATAGGACCAGCGCGGCAACTGCTCGCCGGGATACCACTTGCCCTGGCCGTAGTGCAGCATGCCGCCCTTGCCGAAGCGGTTGCGCAGGCGGCGCACCAGGTTCTCAGCAAAGACCCGCTTGGTCGGGCCGACAGCTGCGTTGTTCCACTCCGGGGCATCCATGTCGTCGACCGCGACGAACGTCGGCTCGCCCCCCATGCTGAGGCGCACGTCGCCGTCCTGGAGTCGCTCGTCCACGGTGTGACCGGCCGCAAGGATCGCCTTCCATTGATCGTCGCTGTAGGGCTGCGTGACCCGTGGCGTCTCGCGGATACGAACCACTTTCATCGAGAAGTCGAACGTGACCTCGGCCTTGTCGTGTGCGCCGCTGATCGGGGCAGCACTCGACGGGCTCGGCGTCGCGGCAAGCGGGATATGGCCTTCCCCCGCTAGCAGGCCCGACGTCGGGTCCAGACCAATCCAGCCGGCGCCCTCGACGTAGGCCTCGGCCCAGGCATGAAGATCGGTGAAGTCCACATCGGTTCCGCCGGGGCCATCGAGGGGTTTCACATCGGGTTTCAACTGGATCAGATAGCCGGACACAAAACGAGCGGCGACGCCAAGGCGGCGCAGGATCTGGACGAGAAGCCAGCCCGTGTCGCGGCACGAGCCGGAGCCATTCTCGAGCGTCTCATCAGGCGTCTGGACGCCGGGCTCCATGCGAATGAGGTACTTGATCTGGGTCGACAACAGACGGTTCAAATCGCAAATGAAGTCGAGCGTGACGCCGTTGCCGATACGGTCCATTTCGCGCATGTAGCGGTCGAGCAGCGGCCCGCCGGCGGTCGGCTCCAGGTAGGGCTTCAGCTCGGCGGCGAGGCCCGGTTCATAGGTGAACGGCCACTTCTGCGCACTTTCCTCGATGAAGAAATCGAACGGGTTGATCACCGCCATGTCGGCGACGAGATCAACGGTAACGGAAAGCTCGCGTGTCTTGGCCGTCGGCACCACGCGGGCGAGGAAGTTGCCGAACGGGTCCTGTTGCCAGTTCAGGAAATGGTCTTTGGGTGTGACGCGCAGTGAATACGACAGCACAGGCGTGCGGCTGTGCGGAGCGGGCCGCAACCTGATCGTATGTGGCGCCAAGCTCACTAAGCGGTCGTACTTGTAAGTGGTGGTGTGCGTCAGCGCGACGTGCAGGGTCATCCGGTCACCATGATCAATTCGATTTCGGCCGCCACGTCACTACGACTGCTGCTGGCTCTGCTTCTGGCTCGGGCGGCGCTTGGACTTGCGCGCGCCGTCCTCGTTCGGCACGACACCGGACGCATCCTTCGGTAACTCTGGCACAGTCGGCCTGAAGAATGCGCTATCGATCACCGAAGTGAGTGAACTCAAGGTTGCCTGGACCCAATCGTTGAACTGGTGCAATCGCGCTGAGAGGTTCTTGTCGCGCCCCGCAGCCTGCAGGCCCTCCATCATCACCTCGCAGGCTTCCAGCCCCCGATTCGCGGCGGACAAGCGGAAAGAAGAACGCAGCAATTGCAAGGCGTCAGTGATCTCTCGGGCGCAGTATCCGATCGACCGGGGGTGGCTAGGATTCAGGATCAGGAAGCGGGCGACGCGCTCGGGCTCGACGCGGCCCTGCTCCAGCCGGTGGTAAACTTGATAAGCAGCAGCCGTACGCAGGATCGTCGACCAGAACACGAATTCGTCGGCGGGGTCGGACGACGTGGCGGTTGCCGGTGCCTGTGCGAACTTTACATCCAGCAGGCGGCTCGTCTGGTCGGCGCGCTCGATCAGCAACCCGAGCCTGAAGAAAAGGTAGCCCTCGTCACGGAACAGCGTGCCCTCGGCGATTCCGACCTGGGCAAG